>NZ_JBMDKC010000004.1:0-104353 GCF_057809515.1 Bacillus sp. FG16 | reverse complement strand
AAATCAAAATGATTCCAGAATGTTGGGAACCCCTAAAGGGTTTCCCAACACTCTGAGAAGCCTAAAAAGGCTTCTCTTTTTTATTTTTTTATAATTGCTTTTTCGTTTTGTAAAAATAGTTCATCAAATTGCTTTGCAAGCTCAAAATCTAGTTTCGTTAAACCTTTTGCATTCCAAGATGACAAAGTAATAATAACTGCTTTATACTGGATAAGGATAAATGGATGGTGATTATGTTCTTCTGATAGTTTGGCGGCTACAGAGACAAATTCGACTCCTTTTAAGTAGTCGGAAAACATATATTTTCGTTCAATCCATTTCTCATCTTTTACCATCCATTTATCTACCTTCAATAATTCCTCGTGAACTTCTTCTTCAGTTAATCGTAGCATCATTTTTCACAGCCTTTACTGGAAGTAACGCAAGACCATTGTTAATAAGGCGTGTTACAGCTTCGTCAGTTGTGAAAGTAGAAAGTTGATGTAGTAATGCTGCCGATGTTTCATGCCCTTTGTTATGCTCTAAAAGTAACTCTAATACTTCAAGGCGCAGCAACCATTCTTTCGCATAAAATTTATTTAATACTTCTTGAATTGCTACTAATTGATCGATATGCGCGTCGTGTAAAATCCCCTCATTTCGAATATCTCGAACTGTTTGATACATACGTTCAAGTTCATTCAGTACAAGTGGAGCAGGAATTTCTTGAACTTCTTCATCCATTGGGAAAAATGCTGCGGCATCTGCGGCACCTGGGAATACTGAAGTGATTTGTGAGCCAACAGCCATATCAAATGCGCCCCATGAAGCATCAAATAAAACGCGGGCGTTATAAGTAACTGTGCAATCGATAAAGGAAATAAGAGCAATTTTCTTATCGTTTTTTACAATATCTGTTACTGTTCCTTTTACATGAATACCACTTGCAAAAGTAAGCGCAGCGATATTTCCAATTGTAATTCCTAATGATTGTAGTTGTTCGTCTGTACAATTTTCTAATGCAATATTTTCAGTGAGTAATCCAATCGGTGTTCCAAATCCGTCACTGTGTACAGAAGTAGAATGATTCGCTAGCTGTTTATTATGAAGCGCTAATGCCGTTGGCGAATTTGTGCGCATGTAAATTAATTCACCTGTATCGTTTTCAATTGTCTCGCTAAATGTACCTGTAATTTGTAATCCACTATTTAGCTCAGCAGTTGCATAGTTCTCAGAGCGAATTGCTTTTTCTAAACCTTCTTTTCCACCTGTTTTAAAGGCCATTGTTTTAGAAAATGTTTCAAGCGCATCTGTTAATTCTTCAAAGGATTCACAAACAAATAGTTGTGGTTGCATTTTTGTTACGTCATAAGTTGTCCCTGTACATGCTTCGATAGAAAATGGAACCTTTTCTACAGCGTCTGTTAAGCAATGTTTGCTTTCGCCAACAGAAGAAAGGAGACCAGCACCATATATCTTTGGATCATCTATATTTCCGATCAATCCATATTCTACTGTCCACCAGAAAAGACGTGAAATTTGTTCAGCTTCTGATAAACCAGAAACTAAGTTTTGTTTTTCAATTACAGCATTTTCAGCAGCCTTAACTTCATCAGGAGTAGAAGTAGGGCTTTCTTTTACTATCGTTAATGTACGAACAGCTTCAAATGCATCATGTTCTTCTTTTGTAGAGAAAGCTTTTGCACCAATTTGCCCAAAACGTTTCACATATTTTGCATATGTAGAATCAAGTAAAATCGGTGCGTGTCCTGCGGCTTCGTGTACGATATCTGGAGCTGGTGTGTACTCGATATTTTCTACTTTCCGAATATCTGTTGCAATCGGTAGTAATCCATGTCCTTGAAAATCGAAGAATGCTACGCCGGGAATAAGTCCGTCAATCGTTACAGCGCCCCAGCCACTTGGAGCCAAACACTCATTCATTTCTTCTACTTTTGGAATTGCATCTATATTAATACCAGATGATTGTAGTCCGTTCACATAGGCTGGATGAGCAACGTCTTTTAAGAAACTATGATTTTGTCTCATAATATAACGCCACACAGCGTGATTCACCGGTGTGTATTGATCATAATGTTGTGTGGATACGAATGGTTTTAAATGCGATGGAATTTCTGTTTTCTTTGTCATTAAGACATCCTCCTTTTTTTCAATAAAATTGAATATCGATTTCGTATAGCTTGTATCACCTCCTTTCATTTTTGTAAGCGCTTATAAAATTTTATCATAAGATTCGGAATTATTTAACATCTGTTTCTGTGAGAAATAGAAAAAGCCCCTATCGGAAAATCCGATAGGGGCGAAAGAATCGCGGTACCACCCTATTTGTAAGTGAAAATATACTTACATCTCAATTAATGATAACGGAAAAATTCCGTCTTTTCCTTCATGCATAAAAGCACTACGAAAAAGAAGCTCCAGAATTGTAATTCATACTTATATATGTGCTAATTTCCACCGACCATTAGCTCTCTGTAACAGGGATATAAGATACTACTGCGATTCTTTCAACGCGTATATATGAAATTGTATAAGGGGATGGACGCAAAAAAGTCCCTATCGGAAAATCCGATAGGGACGATAAAAATCGCGGTACCACCCTATTTGTAAACAAGTAATTGTTTACCACTCACTTTACGATAACGGAAAGATCCGTCTTTCTCTTCATGCATAAAAAGCATTACGGGAAAGAAGCTCCAGAATTGTAATTCACGCTTGTATATGTACTGATTCGCACCAACCATCAGTTCTCTGAGACAGTGATATAAGTCGCTACTAGTATTCCTTCAAAGCCGATATATAATTCGTTCAACTAAACTATGTTTTGTATTATAAAACTATATTAAAAAAATTGTCAACAAAAATTTTTTATCCCGTGTTAATGAGCAGTAAAATTCTTACCTAAAAATTCGGTGGGAGTAAAGAAGTGAGATGGAGACTAACTGCCCGTAACCCCCGATTGGTGAAGGCTAATAATCAGTGGGGATGAACAAAATCTCCACTGATTAAAGTTTCACTTTATTTCACTTCTAAATTAACATTTAAATTAGAGGTATTGCCAGCTGCATCAGTTGCTACAATGTGAATAGTATTTTTTCCTTCTTGTAATTGAGTACGATCGAAATAAATGTCATAGCTTTTCTCCCAAGGGTTCAGGAATGCCTGGTCCCATACACCATTTCCGTTAATTTCATATTGCATTCTCACTGGAATCCCAGGTGCTATCCAACCAGATTCTGACATCCAATCCAGTAGAATATCATCAACTTTTCCTCTAATTACGAGATTTTCTTGGTCAACTTCGTATGTTAACTTAGGTGCAGTTCGATCAAGAAATACAGCAGCTGTTTGTTTTGTTTCTCCGCCAGAATTAGAAGCAACTGCTTCGATTTGATATAGCCCGTCAGCTAAAGGAGTGCCATCTGCTTTTGTACCATTCCATTTGAAAGGTTTGTATCCAGGAGTTGCATTTTTAGCTTGATGGATAATCCCTTGATACGTTACACGTTCTTTCGAAACTAAATTTGCATGCAATGTTACATCATCCACAGGCGCAACTAAATAGTAGTTGATGAGATTATCATCTAGTACGTGGTCGCCATTTGGGCTAAAAGTAGAATTAATAATTTCAAGTCCATCGATACGTTTATAATCTTTAGGATCGATACTAAATGTGAATGGAATTCGAATTTCTTCTTTTGCCCCTTGTTCTTTTACATATACATTTCCAGTATACACACCTTGTGGTAGTGAGCTATCCACAGTGATAGTAAATGGTTTTTCGGTACTACTATTCGGTTGTATGCTAATCGATGAAGGGACAGAAGCTCTTACTTTTGTTTTTGTGTTTGCATCTAGTAATTCCACACGAGTTGAAAAACTTTTCTTTTTACTAGAAAGGTTTTGTAATGTAACATTTTGCGTCAGTTTTACTTTTCCGCTATTTGGCTTAATAAGACCAAAGCTGACATTGTTAGGTTTTACTAATACATTTGTTTGAGCTGCTTTCGGAATGTTAATTAAACCAGATCCTTGTGCCATAACAGGGTATGTATTTTCATTGACATCATGTAATGTTTTTGCATTGTTAGCAAGAGCCGCTTTCAATTGTTCTGTCGTCCAATCAGGATGCATTTGACGCAAGAGGGCAACCGCTCCAGCTACTTGCGGAGCAGCCATACTTGTTCCGTTATGCGATTCATAGCCGCCTCGCGGTACTGTACTAGTAATTTGTACTCCAGGTGCAACAACATCAGGCTTTATTAGCCAACTTCCTTGTGATGGTCCTCTTGAACTAAAGTTACCGATAAGTTCTGTTTGCTTTGGTTGTCCAATTTTTATATTTTTCTTTCGTTTTGCAATTAAAGTTTTTAATTCTTCCCCATTTGTATTTGATAATTGCATTACTGGGACAGCAAGATTTTCACGTGAAAAATATTCCGGCATCATATTAATTTCTTTTTCGCTAGAGATTAATAATACACCAAGTGCCCCAGCTTGCTTCGCTTGTTCTGCTTTTACTAATGTACTAGAAGTACCTTGTAAAATAAGTACGAATTTCCCTTTCACATCTTGTTTTGCATAATCACTTGGATTGCCATAACCAACGTATACAAGAGGGGAATCATTCCCTATTGGGAAATCGGATTTTGATAACGGTAATCCTTGATATGTTTTGCTGGAACCAGCTACTTGGAATGTTGGAAACGGGATAGAAACCGTAGATGCTCCAACAGAAATGACACTACTTGCGTTACCGGGAGCATCAACAGACCAAGGTTTTGGTCCGTCATTTCCATTTGAAACGACAGCAGTAACACCAAGTTTCGCTGCTCGTTCTAACGTTAATGTTACAGGCTGATCAGGTACATTTAAATCCTGCCCAAGGGAGAGGTTTAACACATCCGCACCATCTTGAATGGCTCGCTCAATCCCTTGGATAATATCATCTGTTGTACCAGTTCCACCGTCATTCATTACACGATAGGCTAGAATAGAAGCGTTTGGAGCAACGCCTTTAATTTTTCCGTTACCCGCAATAATTCCAGCTACATGAGTACCATGTACGTTACCATCCATTGGATCGTTATCTTCATCAACCGTGTCATAACCACCGATATAATTTGCCTTTAAGTCAGGGTGTGTATAGTCTACGCCAGAGTCGATAATGGCTACTTTCATGCCTTTTCCATCAAGCGGTTTGCCAGATGGATCTTTTAAATTCCACGCTTCAGGTGCACCAATTGTCGGTCCACCGATATTTGGTGCTTCTTCGTTAGTAGTACTTTTTGATGTTTCATGCAATTTATATGTTAAGTTCGGATAGACTGCTTTTACTTCAGGTAAAGAGGCAAGAGAGGTAATTTGATCTCCAGGAACTGAAATAGAGAATCCGGAAAATAACGTATTATACACTTCTTTAATTTTTGCACCAGGTGCTTTTTCTTTTATTTTCTTAGTCGTATCTTCTTGTGCTTTTTTTAGCTCAGCATGATAAGACTGCGCATTACTATTTTGTAAATCTGGAGCATGCTGAATATTACTTTGAGCAGCGAGAGGTGCATGTTGCAATTCTACAATTACTGATATTTCTTTTGTTGTTTTCGTTTCAATATTTTGAGCAATTTTATGTTCTCCCCACTGTTCAATCGTTGTTTTTAATTGTGGACTAAATTGCTTCTCCTTTTGTAGTGATTCAGCATGAGCGCTTAAAGCTCCAAAACTAGAAAAGACAAGCGCCATGCTTAATAGTGTAGATGTAGTTTTTTTCATTGATACTCCCCCTAATAAAAAGTGCTAATATTCAGAAATAAAATCTTGCATTTTAGTTGGAAATTATAAATATAAATGTTGGCTAAACTATACTTTCGACATAATTCATACCAATCCTCTATGGATTGAAAATTTCTTGGGGAATTTTTTCTGATTATGTCGAATCGATATTTTTCACATATTGTAGGGAGAAAGTGAGGAATGCTATGAGGGAAATGGAGTGATGGTATGAAGAGGCTAATAGTAAGTGGTAGTGTAGTGTTGTTTATGTTTTTATGTTCTATCACTATCACGAGCGCAGAAAATAATAATGTGAAAGTTGCTTTTATTCGTCATCATAATCTTTGGATAAAAGTTGATGGAAAAGAAATACAAATTACAAAAGGAGAGTACATAACAGGGCCGAAGTGGTCATATGATGGAGAGTGGCTGGCATATGTAAAAGGAAAGAAACAAAGTATGCTTGAGTTATATCGGCTGAAAGACGGAAAGAAAGTTACGCCGTTTCACTCAGAAGCATCGAATTATCAATGGTCACCAACAGAAAATATAATTGCATTTATATTTACAGGTACATTAAATACATTTGATGTAGAAAAAAAGAATGCAGATTTTGAAAATGTATCGGCTGGTGTAGGGGATTATGCATGGTACCCCGATGGAAAGAACTTTCTTGTATCCTCAGAAGCGCACTTACTTCCAACAGGATGGACAGGGGCTCAGCTATATGAAGTGCAAAAAGATGCACATATGAATCCTCACAAAATGAAGCATTTGTATGCATTGCCAAATGAACATGATGATTTTCTAGCGCTAGTAGCAAGTGGCTTTAAGTGGTCACCAGATCAAAAGTGGATTTCATTTTTAGCGGTACCGACAGCTTCATGGTCAGCTGATAGTAATACGCTTTGCTTAGTTCGAGCAGACGGCAGTCGGTTTGAAATAGTAGATCAAATGCTATTAAATACAGAATGGTTCAAATGGGCGCCATCCAAAAATATATTGGCTTATATTGAAGGAAGCGGGAGAGTTGCATTAGAGAATAAACATTTAAAAATAAAAGAACTGCCAGCACTCCAGCAGCAAACATTTACGCCGAAAGGATATGTGGATTGGGATTTTACATGGAAGAACGATAATGTAATTATCGTTTCACGAGCAAAAGAGGGAGGGTTTGAAACTCTGCCAGAAAAAAGGCCATTCCCATCTTTATATGAGATAAATAGCACAAGCGATAAACAATATCAAATTACAAAGTCATCTAATAAGCAAGGCGATTATCATCCAATTTTCATGAAGAAGAGCAATCAATTAATATGGATACGTTCAGATCGTAAGAAAGCTGATATATGGATAGCTCATAGTGATGGAAAACATGAAAAGAAGTGGATTGAAAATGTAGATGTACCAGAGTGGTATTATGAGAAATGGAATTGGGAAAATGTTATCTCGGTGAAATAACAGTAAAAAACTGCCTAAAATATCGTTTTAGGCAGTTTTTTACTGTTATTTATGTGTTTTATTTGGCTTTTTTTTCGCTGGATTTCCGTTCCCTTGGCGCTTTCTATTTTGTTCATCTTTTGCTTGTTTTTCATGTAAAGTATCTAAAAAGTCATTTGAGTTACTCATTTTTATATCTCTCCTTTTTTCATTGTGTCCTAGTTACTATAACCATTTAGGAGGATAATCATGAGATGAAAATTAAGCGCTTAGCTTTCGTCGGTAGTATACGTAAAATAGTCCATACGTAATGAATAACATAAGTAAAACTTGTACCTCTACATTTTTTTTTAAAATAGTTGCGACAGGGTCTGGTAAGTAAGGTGATGTATTGCTCGTTCCTACACCTAACCATTTGTTTAAGAGGTTAATGATACAAAACATGAAAACACCAGACCAGCTTGCAATAATGGCCTTCTGTTTAATTTTTGTTTCACGTTCATCATCTGTAATCCAGGGATTAGTAGTTTTATCACTACTAAAGAAGCCGTTTATATATCCCCATATAATCATTCCAATTAAGATGATTATCCATTTCATATTTGTGATTCCCCTCTCCCTTGTAAAAAGTATTTTACATAAATGATTGTAATGTTTTCCAATTGCGTATGTCAAATATTTTTTACATATAGGTTTTTCATATAGCAGGAATAAAGTATGAGATAGGGAAGAAATATGTAAGAGGATTTCATAATGAGAGGAGGAAGGGGATGAAAATTGTCTTTGTTCGGCACGGGGAAGGGGAACATACAAGGGATTTGCCATCAAGTTTACAAGTGCTTCATCCGCCATTGACGGATGAAGGAAGGAATCAGGCTAATTTAATTCAATGCGATGTACCATTGCAGGAAACGGACATATTAATTGTTAGTCCTACACTTAGAACTTTACAAACGGCGACAATATGGAGTGCGAAAGTAGCTTGTCAAAAAATCGTCCATCCATATGTATCTCCGCGTATTTTTCCTTATCGAGAAGAAGCGAGAACATTACCGTGCGATTATATAGTAGAGCAGGGAATGATAACAAAGTTATTTCCGCATTTTTCGATAGAGAAAAGCTCAAATAATCAGTTATGGAAGGAAGGTATAAACACTATTTCAGAGAATAGTTTTCAGCAAATAGTAGATGAATTTCTTCTTTGGTGTTATGAACTGGGTGCGGAAAGAATTTGCATTGTATCTCACGATGGAACAATTACAGCATATAGGCAATATTTACAGAAAGTCGTTTTAACTAGATCAGATTTTTTGAAAGAAACAGGTATATATGAAATGGATTTATCCCATAAAAGTCTGATTGATAAGGGCTGATTATAGGATGGAGGTTGTTTGTTGAATATTGCATTAGTAGTTGGTTTTAATTCGGATTTAGAGGCGCAATCAATACGAGCATCTCTTGAGTATTTTGGTGCAAGAGTTGTGACATATTGGATTGGTAGACCGAAAGATTTTGTGGAAGTTCTTTCTGGAAAGAACTTATTTAACGATATTAGTTATATTATTTTTTGCTTTCATGGTGAAGAAGGGAAGTTTGTCATGGAAGAGTTAAGCGAAGAAGTATATGAACAAGATGAACCGAGAGGGTATTTTGGTACAGCAGAAATTTATAAATATGCAAAATTGCATAATACACATATTGTAAATAGCGGGTGCACATTAGGGGAGCAAAATCTTGCAAAATCTTTTTTACATAGTGGTGCGAAATCATATATTGGATCGATTGATTATGTAGATGGAAATGCAGCACTTATGTTTACTATACGCTTATTTTATGGGGTTATTAACCATGGGAAAACGTTAGAAGAAGCGTTTCAAGAAGCGAGTTTAATTGATGAGGAGACACATACATTTCGATTCTATAATTAGTGTGAAACACGTTTATTCTATATTCGAATAAACGTGTTTCACATTTAACTCACAATTTTTTTACATTTTTTTCAATGAAAATGATTATCACCTGTGGTATGATATGTTCAAGTTTTTACAGGTAATAAAAGTTACTATATAAACGTTAGTTTTTAATGTTTCATACACATGTCATGAATTATTCATAAATAACGTTTGAAAAATAAGTAACTAATGTTATTATATTAACTGTAACTAACTTAATTACAACTTTAGGAGGAAGATATGGTTATTCAATTTTTAAGAGAAAACAAAGCAGTTTCTTTTGTATTAGCAGTAATTCGAGTATATCTTGGTTACACATGGTTAATGGCTGGAATCGGTAAACTACAAGGAAAAGGATTCGATGCAACAGGTTATTTGCAAGGCGCAATTGAAAAATCTAAAGGCGCACAACCGGCTGTTCAATCTTGGTGGGCATCATTCTTACAAGAATTTGCAATTCCAAATGTAGATTTGTTTAATACACTTGTAACATGGGGAGAAATTTTAGTCGGAATTGGTTTAATTGTAGGCTGTTTAACAAAAACAGCGGTCTTTTTTGGTCTTGTAATGAACTTTTCCTATATGTTTAGTGGGTCAATTGGTGTGAACCCTGAGATGGTTATCTTATCTATGTTTGTTCTTGTTGCCGGTATGAACGCTGGGAAATTTGGAATGGATGGCTTCGTTATCCCGAAAGTATTAGGATCAAAAACGCCAAAACGCCAAAACGCCAAAAGCAAGCTGCTTAATATATGAAAACGGGTATCTCAAAATGAGATACCCGTTTATGTTATTTTTCAACTTTAATCGGATTGTTCTTAAAGAAGTCTTGTACATACCCGACAAATTCTCGTGGTTCTTGGCGAAATGGTGCATGATATCCTTTTTCAATAATATGTAAAGTGCTATTTTTTAAGAATTGATGATACGTTTCTCCTTCTTTCCAAGAAACGCTACTATCATTTCTGCCCCATATAATTAAAGTTGGCTGTTTCATTTCATTTGCATTAATTTTAAGACGTCTAGGCCATAGTTTCATTTTGTTATAATGCTCTTCATCGTTACGTTTGAATTTCACTTTGCTCTCATCATAATCAGTAATAGAAGAAACGGCATTTAAATCAGTCGGCAATTGTGGTTTTGGTGAGCCTTGTTTATTAACAAATGTATGAGGGCCACCTGTAGCATCAGTTAAAATAAGGTGAGTAACTGCTTCAGGATATAAATATGTTAAATTTAGAGAAATTTCTCCCCCCATGGAATGCCCCAGTATTGCGAATGAATCATACCCTAGTTTTTTCATTAATTTATAATACAAATTTGCATGAGTTGGAAAAGAATAATAAAAATCCATTGGCTTAGATGAGCGCCCGAATCCTAAAGCATCTACAGAAATAATTGTATGATCTTTTGCTAAATCGGAGTAAATCTTTTGAAAACCATCTGATGATCCTCCAAAGCCATGAATCATAAGTAAAGGTGGTTTTTCATTACCAATCTTTTTAAAGTAAATGGTTTGACCATCTATTTCTACCATTTTTTCCTCGGTAGCTAGTTTCGCTGTAATTGTATTTTTAACTTGCTTTACTTGTTCTACTGGCTTTTCTGCTGCACTACATCCTACTAATAGTGTAAGAGTAAGACAACCTACCATAACATAGCTAAATCGCTTCAATTAGGTGTCTCCTTTCTAACATAACGCTGTATCTATCATAGCAAATAGCATATTACGATTTCCAGGAAGTTGGCTACCATTTTTTATCATAAGAGGTGAAAGGAGCGTTTCTTGGAAATTTTCTGTTTGAAGAAATTTACGAAATGTAAATTGTGAGTGTGGGACATCAATTCGTACTATACCATTCCAACATTCACATATCTTTTTTAATAATTGAATAGCATCTTCTTCTTGCTTGGCGATAAGTGGATTGATACATAATATATTGCCCTTTTGTATGCATAATGAAAAAGCTTCTATACGGTTATTTCTTTCAATTTTAAAAGAGTGTATGGCCCTTGGTAATAGCAAAGAGTAAAGTAGAGAACGATTCACACCAGTTGCAATTTGATCGAGAGAAGTAAGAGATATAAGGTCTTCTTCTCGTACTTGTTGCAAGTGAGAAGGGTACGTCTTAATAGTTTGCTTTTCAAAACGATGAATCGTTGTTGCTGTTTGAAATCCACATGATATGTATAGAGGTTCGCCAGCTTTTGTCGCAATAAGTGCAATTGGTTGTTTTGGATGAATTTGTTCCAAGCAATGATTTAGCAACATGCGCCCTATTCCTCGTCCTTGAAAATTAGGGTGAACGATTAACATACCAATGGAAGCGAAGTTACTCGTAAAGGGAAATACTCCTCCAGTCGCAATGAGTTTGTTTTCATGAATATAACCTACAAGTGTGCCGATAGAAAGATACATTTCGAATTGTTTTTTCATAAAAATTTCATCGTGTAACCATCCAACAGATTTGCAAAGATTAAGTAATTCAAAAATAAAAGACTCATTTAGCTTTACTATTTTCATAAAGGCTCACCGCATTTCTATTTAATTTCATAAAAATAGAGTCAAAATGTAAAAAAAGAGATTTACGTTAAATGAAATCCAACTTGTTTATATTTAAATTGTAAAGGGCGGGATGGTTGATACGAAAAGACAAAGTTATACAAATTATAACTGATATTTACATAAGTTAACAAAAAATTTACATACAGCTAATTTTCTCTTAATAGTCTTCCATTAAATTTGATAGTGGGAAATGAATAACCTAATTAGGGGGACAAGACAGTGAAAAAGTTTGTGAAAAAAGCATGGCCATTTGCAGTTGTGGCATCATTAGCAGTTACTTCGGTAGCAACATGGAATTTTACTCGTTCTAGTGAGGTTAATGCAGATGAGAACGGAAGCAATGCAAAGATTAAAAATGTTATCGTATTAATTGGGGATGGTATGGGCCCTTCATATATGACGGCTCACCGTTATATGAAAGATAATCCAAAAACCTTTGAAATGGAATCTACAGAATTTGATAAGCATCTTGTAGGAACACAAAAAACATATCCAGAAGATGAACATGAAAATATTACAGACTCTGCATCGGCAGCAACAGCTATGTCAGCAGGGATTAAAACATATAATGCTGCAATTGCAGTTGATAATGATAAAGCGGAAGTGAAAACAGTTCTTGAGCAAGCGAAAGAAAAAGGGAAATCAACGGGACTCGTTGCAACTTCTGAAATTACACATGCAACACCAGCTGCTTTCGGTGCGCATGACATTAGCCGTAAAAATATGGACGCAATTGCCAATGATTATTTTGATGAGAAAATTAAAGGGAAGCATAAAGTAGATGTTATGCTTGGCGGCGGCGTAAAGAACTTTGTTAGAAAAGATCGTAATCTTACAGAAGAGTTTAAGAAATCTGGTTATAGCTATGTAACGGATCGAGATCAATTGTTAAATGATAAAAATGATCAAATTCTTGGTTTATTTGCACCAGGTGGATTAGATAAAATGATTGACCGTAATGAGAAAACACCTTCATTAGAAGAAATGACTAATGCAGCAATTGAGCGTTTGAACAAAAATAAAAATGGTTTCTTCTTAATGGTGGAAGGAAGTCAAATCGACTGGGCTGGACATGATAATGATATTGTTGGTGCAATGAGTGAAATGGAAGACTTCGAAAAAGCTTTCAAAGCAGCGATTGAGTTTGCGAAAAAAGATAAAAATACGTTAGTTGTTGCAACGGCAGACCACGCTACAGGTGGATTATCTTTAGGTGCAAATGGTGAGTATAACTTTAAAGTAGATCCAATTAAAGCTGCAAAACGCACACCAGACTTTATGGCAAATGAGATTGCAAAAGGTGCAAATGTAGAAGAAACATTGAAAAAGTATATTGATTTACAATTAACTCCAGAAGAAATTCAAGCTGTAAATGATATAGCTCCGTCAAAAGATGTAACAAAGATTGATAATGCAATTGAAGATATTTTCAATAAGCGCTCGGTTACAGGCTGGACAACTGGTGGACATACGGGGGAAGATGTGAATGTGTATGCATTTGGTCCAGGTAAATACTTATTCTCAGGCGTTCAAGAGAATACAAATATAGCGAAACGTGTCTTTGATATTGTTGGCGGCGGCGATCCGAATAAAGGAAGACGTTAATTAAGAGTGAAAGTGAGGCAAATGCCTCACTTTTCTTTTTAGGAGTTGGAAATATGAAAAAATTATTTAGGAAATTAAGATTCCTTCTAGTATTTGTAGTATTACTAGTTGGATGTCAACAAGAAGAGAATAATGTAGAACAAAAATCTACTACTAAAAAAACTGAGGAAAAGGCACAAATAACAAAAGCAGAAGAGCAATCTATTCAAGATGTTATTAATACATTTGTGCGAACGACGAATGAAAAAAATCTTGCAGAACATATGGAGTTATTTTCAAAGAAGATGCCTAGTGCTGAAGACTTAAAAACACAAAAAGAAGCCGCATTTCAAAAGGGAAATAAGAAGATTGAATTGGAACATATAGATATGAAAGCTAGTAAAGTAGGGTATGTTATTGTTGAAACGAAAGAAAAGGAAGTAGACGATAGTGTCACTCTTCAAAAGAAAGTACAGTATGCTCTTGGGAAAGAAGATGAGAAATGGAAGATTGAAGAGGTTCGCACGATAGAGAAAAAATGACGTGAAACTTTAATAAGTGTGGGAGTCGTACTTCCCAAAAATGGTATAAAAAAAGGTTCTCATTGGCGAGAACCTTTTTTTATAGTGGTAGCATAATTTGATTTGAGCATGCCTCAATATCATCAATATCTTGACGAATTGTGGCCATTTTGTTATCAAGATCTTCAGCTTTCATTGCTGCATCATGTAGTTCATCTTTTAAATACTCCGGTATTTTCCCTTCATATTTATAATAAAGTTTGTGCTCTAAACTTGCCCAAAAGTCCATCGCCAGTGTACGTAACTGAATTTCTGCAAATACATCTTTTGTACCAGAATTTAGTGATAAAGGGTATTTAATAATCATGTGTAAACTTTTATAGCCGTTTCCCTTTGGGTTAGCGATATAATCTTTTACTTCTATGACTTCCATATCTTCGCGTTTTTGAATGACTTCTTTCAAATGATAGATATCTTCTACGAAGCAACATGTAATACGAATACCAATAATATCTTGTAAATGTGTTTGAGCGTTTTCAACTGTTGGTAACAAGCTTTTGCGCTCTAGTTTTTTAATAATACTTTCAGGTTGTTTTAGTCTTGTTTTTATATGTTCAAACGGGTTGTAATCCTCTAGAAATTGAGCTTCCCGGTTCATAATTTCAAATTTAGTTTTTAACTCTTCTAAAGCAAATGTATATGGTAATACAAAAGCTTTCCAGTAGTTAACTGTTGATTGATTATATTCCATTTATATACACACCTTTTCCTATTTACAAGTGAGGTTGTTATTATACTAAATACCAAATCATATAAGCACAAGCAGCAAATGATGAGATCATAAAGCGATATTTAGTTTTCATACTTTCAACTCCTTTCGAGTAAGATTCTATATAAATAAACTTGATTGTTAATAAGTTCACTATGTACAGTTTCTATAGTAATAGATTCGTGTGAATTTCGTATGAACTAATTGTTTCAGCTTTTTGTCTTTTTTGCTGTTAATCATAATTATTATTCGGATTTAAAGTGTTTTCATTTGATTTATCTATTTGTATAAATTAATGTATATTTAAATTTATAGTTATTAAGGAGGATATATGGTGAACTTTGAAGAATTAGCAATTGCTAGACGTTCTGCAATGAAATTTATACAAGGTATAGAAATCCCTAATGAGGATTTTAAAAAAATATTTGAGTTAACTAAGCTTTCTCCATCTTGCTATAATTTGCAGCACACACATTATGTTGTAATTCGTGATCAAGAGCGAAAAGAAAGATTAAAAGAATTAGCTTTTGGTCAATATAAAGTATCGAGTGCATCAGCGGTAGTGCTCGTTTGTGGTGATAAAAAAGCATACCAAAATGTTGAAAATATTTACTTCGGTATGAAAGTTTTAAAGATGATTGATGAATGCGAATATGAAGATACAATTAGGCAAACGAAAGGGTTATATGAAGGAAAAGGAGAGCGTTTCATGGAGGATGAAGCGATTAGAAATGCTTCGTTAAGCGCGATGACTTTTATGTACGCAGCTAAATATTATGGCTATGATACATGTCCAATGATTGGTTTCGATGAAAAAGCAGTACAAAGTGAATTAAATATGCCCGAGCATATAGTACCTGTTTTAATGATTACGATAGGAAAAAGTGATAAGACTCAAACTCGCCCACGAGGGTATCGAAAGCCGATTAGTGAGTTTGTTACATACGAATCGTTTTAATAAAATTTATTTAACTATAAAAACAAGGGGATTCTAAATGGAATCTTCTTGTTTTGCAATTGACAAATAGAATGAAGTTTTATAATATATAAATCGTAATCATTACGTTTTAGTTTGCGATCTTTGAAAGAAAGGAGAATTACCTATGCGTGTAAATATTACATTAGCTTGTACGGAGTGCGGTGATCGTAATTATATTTCTAAAAAAAATAAACGAAACAATCCAGAACGCATCGAACTAAAAAAATATTGTCCACGATTAAAGCGAGTAACGTTACATCGTGAGACGAAGTAGAAGACTAGAGATATCTCTAGTCTTTTTTTGTTAATAAGTTTTGGTTTTCTTTGTTATAATTACCTTAAATTGTAACAAAGGAGAGAGCATGGTGAATCAAAAATATAAAGAAAGAAAAGAGCACGTAGCTCATATTATTGAAATTCCAGATGAATATAGGCTTGTTGTAGATGATCAAGAAGGGGTTGATGACCCGTATCATCTATTATGGTGGGGACATAAAGATGATGAGGAGAAACAGATACAAATTACATTAAATAGACATACTGGTAATTTAATTGAATTTAGGATAGATGATGGAAATTCTTTTTCGAGTGATAAGGGAGCGATAGAGGAGAATAAAGCAAGAGAGGTTGCAAATACATTCTTAAAAAAATATACAAAAGAAGGGTATGAATTCTATACATATGTAACGGTTAAGGACGACAGGCGCGGTTGGAAAGAAGTAAATTATATGCAAGCGGTGAATAGCTATCCTTTTCCGAATACAGGGTGTGTTGTGCGAGTGCACCCTTCAGGTAATGTTGTGCATTTTCATTACAATGGACAAAAAGCCATAGAGAAAAAACCGTTATGGCCAAGTGAAATTGTTGGGGAGAATATCGTTTTAGAAAATTTGAAAGCTAGACAAAATATGAGACTTGTATTTGTAGATTTAACATACTCTTCATGTGAGTATGAAAACGGTGGAGAAGTAACAGGGTACCATCTTGTATATGAACCAGAGCCTAGTCATGCGTTTATTGATGCCAGTACAGGTAAAGATTTATATGGGCCAGAACACTATAAATTACCTTCTACAGTACTTGTTGATAAACCGCTAAAGAGTAGTCAAAAAAAAGATGTGTTTGATTTATTTGATTGGGACAAGGGGAAGTTTGTCAAAATAGATGAAAAAGTAGATGAGGATGAAGTCCGGATAAAATTTGTATTAAAAGAAGAATTACAAAAAGAAATAGAAGAGAAGGATTCATATTCAATGGATGAGTTTTATAAAAAACATTTTCCAATGTTGAAGCATGATGAATTCGTTGTAATTACTCTAGATAAAGAAACAAATCAATTGCTTTCTTTTTTTATGTGGAAGGATGAGAAAAAAAGGAAAACAATCTTATCAAGAGAGCAATGTTTAAGCAAAGCACTTCAATTTTTAGAGCATACTATCCCAGATGAGACAAAGTATGTTCAACTTTGGGATAATTATGAGGAGGAAGAGGGGATAGAGCGGTTTTTCTTTTCAATGTATGTAAATGACATTCATGTAGAGCGGAAATATATTATGATCAACATCAATGCAGAAAATGGTGCTGTTATGCACTACTCGGGGGAATCTAGCGACTTTATAAAAGAAGTACTTACATATGAAACAACACCAAAAGTAATAAAAGAAAAAGCGTTAGAAATATACAGAGAGGCTATCCGAGTTAAATTAGAATGGTTTTTAGATCATGATGCAGAGGAAACGAAATACAAACTACTGTACAAACAAACGACAGATGAAAAACATAAAGAACCTTTTGATTGTAGTCGGGAAATTTGTTATATTGATGCCCAAACTGAGAGAAAGATTTGGAGTAAGTAAAATAAAAAGAGTTATTTTTCAAAGAATATAAAAATAACTCTTTTTATTATTATAATTTGCCTGTTCGTTTTTCAAAAGTAAATGTGATAGGAAGATGGGAAGAAGAACTATCACTTTTAAATATTACTTTCCATTCTTTAGTATGGGATTTAATTTCAAAATTAAGAAGATTCATCGCTCTACGTTTATCTATTTCTAAAAACATATTATGAATTTCTGGTTCTTGCTGTAAATTAAGAGCCTTTAGTGTGACTGTTAATGTGAAAAAATTTTGCCCTTCATATACTATTTTTGATATTTTTGTTTTTTGTGTATTTAACAGTATATAAAAACGGTCTGATGGAGTTAATTGTACAGAGTCATCAGTAATTTCATTCTCGCTATTATAAAGTTCGACTAAGAAAGATGTACTATGGGAAGAATCTTTTTTGCTTGTAATCTGTAATTCAGTAGGAATCATCGGTATTTCATAAAAATCATTCCTTATTATGTTATTGTAATCCTTTGAAAATTTGTGGACTTCTTTTGGAAAAGAGTCTTCTTGTGTACTTAAAAAAGTTTTAAGTTGCTTTGGAGTTTTTTTACTAAAATTTAATGTTTCTTTAAAGTAATAATTGGATCCAGTTAAAAATAAAAAACTACAAATTAATAAAAAAATTCGATAGGGATTTTGAAAGTGAAAGAACAGTAGTATACATGTAATAAATCCAATTACATAGAAAATAAAGATAAGTAGTTCTAGTTTTGAATGAAAGGAGAAACCATAATTATGAAAAAATTTCATTCCAATTATAATTTGAGCTCCAAAAAACAAAGAAATTCCAAATTGAAAAAATAATAAATCAGGCCCTCTCTTAATAACAAAAGTAATGAACGAAATGAAAAGTAAAAATACCCCTAAATAAATTGTTACATTTAATAATCGATCTAATGTAAGCATGAATAGTGTCCCCTTTAATAGCATATTCATATATAAATAACAATTTTATATAATTATAATATAACAATAAAATATTTTAAATGTTGGAAGTGTTGGGTTTTATAAATAAACTGTACAGACACAAACAACCTCACGCCCACATACACATAATAAAGACCACTATTTTGGCGGAGGTGAAAGGTTTGAGTCTATTCGCCGCAATTGGATATATGGTTCGAGAAGTGTTTGTCTTTGTTTCTTATGTGAAGAACAATGCGTTCCCGCAGCCGTTATCATCAGATGATGAGAGAAAGTACTTAGAGTTAATGGAGCAAGGTGATGCTCAAGCGAGAAATCTTTTAATTGAACATAATTTACGGCTTGTAGCTCATATCGTTAAAAAATTTGAGAACACAGGAGAAGATGCAGAAGATTTAATTTCAATTGGTACGATCGGGCTTATTAAAGCGATCGAGAGCTATTCCGCAGGAAAGGGAACAAAGCTTGCGACGTATGCAGCACGCTGTATTGAAAATGAAATTTTGATGCATTTACGTGTACTAAAGAAAACGAAAAAAGATGTTTCACTTCATGATCCGATTGGGCAAGATAAAGAGGGGAATGAAATATCGCTTATTGATATATTAAAATCAGAGTCTGAAGATGTAATTGATATGATTCAGCTTAGTATGGAGTTAGAAAAAATTAAAGAGTATATCGATATTTTAGACGAAAGAGAAAAAGAAGTGATTGTGAAACGTTTTGGACTTGGGCTTGATAAAGAGAAAACACAGCGGGAAATCGCTAAGGCGCTTGGCATTTCTAGAAGCTACGTATCACGAATTGAAAAGCGTGCCTTAATGAAAATGTTCCACGAGTTTGTAAGGGCAGAGAAAGAGAAAAAAGCGAAAGAATAAAGTGTATTAGAAGCAGCCGTATTTTAAAATAGGCTGCTTTTTTTTTGTAAATAAGAAAAGAAAACGCGTTATGCTAAGAAGAAATACATGTTCACTGTTGAAAATGGCGGATTCTATCTGTAATATTAGAAGGTGCTAAATAATTTAAGAATAATACCATACTTAGTTTTCTGCATGTATAATAAGGCTGCTTTATATGATATGTGGGAATAAGAACCAATTTTACATATGATATAGAAAGAAAAGAAGGGAAAACTAAAGTTATAGACTGATTAGGAGGTTTCGCAATTTGCGACGTACATTATATCGACTTATGATAGAACTTACAAATGGTCGCTTTACTTCTTATATATTACGTAAATTTGCACAATCTCGTTTGAGCTCTATCATTATTCCATCGTATGCGAAAGTTTTTCAAATTAATCAAGATGAGATGGAAAAGGGCTTGAAGGAATATAGAACATTGCATGATTTATTTACGCGTAAGCTAAAAGAAGGAATGCGTAGTATTGATACAGATGCATCGAGTATCGTTAGTCCTGTTGATGGTGTTTTTGCAGATCATGGTCCTATTGAGGACACAAAGACATTTGATATTAAAGGTAAGCGTTATTCAATTGTGGATATGCTAGGTAATGAAGAACGTGCAACGCGATATGCAGGCGGTACATATATGGTAATTTATTTGAGTCCAAGTCATTATCATCGCATTCATAGTCCGCTTTCTGGTTCTGTGACTGAAAGATTTGTACTCGGTAGAAAATCATATCCGGTAAATGCAGCTGGTATGGAATACGGGAAAGAACCGTTGTCAAAAAATTATCGTTCTGTTACAGAAGTAAGCAGTGATGGCGAGCATATGGCTCTTGTAAAAGTAGGTGCTATGTTTGTTAATAGTATTGAGCTTTTGCATGAAAGAGATACTGTTCAAAAAGGTGAAGAAATGGCATACTTTACATTTGGTTCAACAGTTGTGTTATTGTTTGAAAAAGATATGATAGAAGTAGTGCAGGAATTGAAGAGTGGACAAGAGCTTCGTCTGGGTGAAAAAATTGCTACTCGATTAACTCACAAATAAAGAAAAGTTTTTATAACCGTAAGTAAGAGTTATGGGCAAAGATACTTAATGATGAAATCCCCTAGATGGGAGTACTTGTTTATTCGAGAGCCATCGTAGGATGGCTCTTTTTACAGGTCATCCAATCATTTATCCCGTAACTGTTTGATTGGTACGGGATGATTAAAGTTTCGCTTTATATGTAATCAAGAAGATTTGACAAGCTTGTCCTCTAATGAGCGTCTAATAATTTCTTGTTTTATAAGTAAAATGAAGTCGGGATTTAATTTTAGTTCTTTTGCTTTATAATAAGACTCAGTGAGTAACTCAGTAGATAACTGTTCCATATGTTTTGTTTTCAAGGTGAGTCACCTCCTAATAATATAAGGATTGATTCGTTGATGCATTTAATGTACCAAAAAAATATGACAGTCACAAACGAGTGGTTATCCACATACCTAGGTGGATAAGGTGTGTATAGAATGTTAGTAAATTCCAAATTAACTGAAAAATTAATGTGGAAAATGTGTACAATTTTATCCACAGGTTATATATCGAAAAATGTTGTCGAAAAATTTTATGAAAAATCCTCAAAGAGGTGAAAGAAATTGAAGCTATTTTTACCGAATGAATATGTGAAAAATATATATCATGTTCAACCAGAAGATTTGAAAAAACGTGGAATTAAAGGCGTTATTACTGATTTAGATAACACTTTAATTGAATGGGATCGTCCAAATGCAACGCCGCAACTTGAAGAATGGTTCTTAAAAATGAAAGAGCAAGGCATCCAAGTAACGGTCGTTTCAAATAATAATGAGCAACGTGTAAAAGATTTTGCTGATCCATTAGGTATTCCATTTATTCATAGTGCACGTAAACCATTTGTCCGAGCGTTTAAGCGTGCGATACAAGAGATGCATCTGCAGGCAGAGGAAGTTGTAGTAATTGGAGATCAGTTACTGACTGACGTGCTTGGTGGAAATCGAGTAGGACTTCATACAATTTTAGTTGTACCGGTAGCACAAACGGACGGATTAGTGACGCGCTTTAATCGGAAAATTGAACGAAGAATCATGAAAAATATGAAGAAAAAAGGTTTAATTAACTGGGAGGAATAAAGTTTGACTGAAACAATTAAATGTATTGGTTGCGGTGTAGAAATTCAAACAGAAAATAAAAACGAAGTGGGGTATGCTCCTACCTCATCTTTAGAGAAAGAACAAATCATTTGTCAACGTTGTTTTCGCTTGAAGCATTACAATGAAATTCAAGATGTATCGTTAACAGATGATGACTTCCTACGCATTTTAAATGGAATTGGAAAATCAGATGCATTAGTAGTCAAAATTGTAGATATTTTTGATTTTAATGGTAGCTGGTTACCTGGCTTACATCGTTTCGTAGGAAATAATAAAGTATTACTTGTTGGAAATAAAGCTGATTTAATTCCAAAGTCAGTAAAACATGATAAAGTAAAGCATTGGATGCGCTATAGTGCAAAGCAGCTAGGATTAAAACCAGAAGATGTCTTTTTAATTAGTGCAGCGAAGGGACAAGGAATTGCTGAACTAGCAGATGCTATTGAGTATTATCGCGGCGGCAAAGATGTTTACGTTGTTGGATGTACGAATGTAGGGAAATCGACATTTATTAATCGTATGATTAAAGAATTTAGTGATGAGACTGAAAATGTAATTACAACATCTCATTTCCCAGGAACAACACTGGATTTAATTGATATTCCATTAGACGAAGAATCTTCTTTATATGATACGCCAGGTATTATTAACCACCACCAAATGGCTCATTATGTTGGAAAGCAGAGCTTAAAGCTTATTACACCAACAAAAGAAATTAAGCCGATGGTATTCCAATTAAATGAAGAACAAACGTTATTCTTTAGTGGATTGGCACGCTTTGATTATGTAAGTGGTGGTCGTCGTGCGTTTACTTGTCACTTCTCGAATCGCTTAACAATCCATCGTACAAAGCTTGAGAAAGCAGATGAATTATATAAAAATCATGCTGGGGATTTACTAAGCCCACCAACGCCAGAAGAATTAGCAAATATGCCTGAGTTAGTGAAATACGAATTTAATATTCGTGAACCAAAGACGGATGTTGTATTCTCTGGATTAGGATGGGTTACTGTGAACGAACCAGGAGCAAAAATTGTTGCACACGTACCAAAAGGAGTAAGTGTTTCACTACGTAAATCTTTAATTTAATATGGAGAGGGATTTATGAAACAATTATATGGTGTAATCGGAAATCCAATTGGACATTCATTATCACCCGTTATGCATAACGATGCATTTGAACACTTGAATATGGATGCCCATTATCATGCATTCCTTATTGAAGAGGAAGCGCTAGGGGAAGCAGTAAGAGGTTTAAAAGCATTAGGTATTTCAGGATTTAATGTAACAACTCCGCACAAGGTTGCTATTATGGAGTATTTGGATGAGATTGATCCATTGGCAAGGAAAATCGGTGCAGTAAATACAGTGGTTCATAAGAATGGAAGGTTGATTGGCTACAACACAGATGGAATTGGTTTTGTTCGAGCGCTGCAGTCAATTAGTAATGAACCACTTCAAGGGAAACGTATTTTGTTACTTGGTGCAGGTGGTGCTAGCCGAGCTATTTATTTTTCTCTTGCTGATGTAGGTGTAAAAGAGATTGATGTAGCCAATCGTACAGTAGATAAGGCAAAAGAACTTATTGCTGCACGTACGGCCGATGTTAATTCTGATGCTTTGTCGTTAGAAAAAGCGACAGAAGAACAAGGAAATTATGATATTATCATTCAGACGACAACAATAGGTATGCATCCACACGTCGAACATACGCCATTACAAATTTGTTCGTTAAAAAAAGGAACGATTGTATCAGATATAATTTATAATCCATTTGAAACGAAAATTTTATGTGAGGCAAAAGAGCAAGGTGCAATCATTCAAAATGGTATTGATATGTTTGTTTATCAAGGAGCACTTGCATTTGAAATGTGGACAGGACGTGTACCAAATATTGATCGAATGAAACAATTAGTTATAGAAAAGCTTGGAGGCTAACATATATGTTAACAGGAAAACAAAAAAGATTTTTACGTGCACAAGCACATCATTTAACACCAATTTTTCAAGTAGGAAAAGGCGGAGTAAATGAAAATATGGTGAAACAAATTGGAGAAGCGTTAGAAGTTCGTGAACTATTTAAAGTGAGCGTATTACAAAACTGTGAATTTGATCGTCGTGAAGTTGCAGAAGAACTTGCACAAGGTGCACGTGCTGAAATCGTTCAAGTAATTGGAAGTACAATCGTTTTATACAAAGAATCAAGAGAAAATAAGCAGATTAAGCTTCCTCGATAAAAAGATTAGCATGCGCTATTTTTATCGCTGATGCGTAATGATGTAGAGAGCGAAACCAATTGAACTTTTATTAATAGCAATTCTCTTCATTCTTAACCGAGGAGAGTTGCTGTATGTAAAAGGAAGGGGCGTTTCTTTTGAGGAAAATTGGCATCATTGGCGGTACATTTGATCCGCCTCACTATGGACATTTGCTAATTGCAAATGAAGTATATCACGCTTTGAACTTGGAAGAAGTATGGTTCTTGCCAAATCAGATTCCGCCACATAAACAAGGGCGGAATATTACAAGTGTAGAAAGTCGTTTACATATGTTAGAGCTCGCGACTGAGGCAGAAGAACACTTTTCTATTTGTTTAGAAGAGCTAAGTAGGAAGGGCCCATCTTATACGTATGACACTATGTTACAATTGACGAAGAAGTATCCGGATGTGCAGTTTCACTTTATTATTGGTGGGGATATGGTTGAGTATTTACCGAAGTGGTATAACATTGAAGCTTTACTTAATCTTGTAACGTTTGTTGGAGTTGCAAGACCTGGGTATACATTGCATACACCATATAAGATTACTACAGTGGAAATTCCGGAATTTGCAGTTTCTTCATCCTTATTACGTGAGAGATATAAGGAGAAGAAAACGTGTAAATATTTACTTCCTGAAAAAATACAGGTATATATCGAGAGGAATGGGTTGTATGAATCGTGAGAATGCACTGCATATTGTCAAACAACAAATGCATGAAAAACGTTATATACACACAATTGGTGTAATGGAGACAGCGCTTGAGCTTGCTAAGTTATACGGTGTGGACGAGAAAAAAGCAGAGATGGCAGCTATATTCCATGATTATGCGAAATGTAGAGCAATTTCAGAGATGGAAGAGATTATTAAACGTGAAGATTTGCCGAAAGATTTACTTTGCTATAATAAAGAGTTGTGGCATGCGCCTGTTGGGGCATACTTAGTAGAAAAAGAGGTAGGCATTACGGATTCTGAAATATTGCAAGCTATTACATATCATACAAGTGGTCATGAGAACATGACGATGTTAGATAAGGTGATTTATGTAGCTGATTACATTGAGCCAGGGCGAAAGTTTCCGGGTGTGGAAGAGGCTCGTAAACTCGCATATACGGATATAAATCAAGCTTTATTATTTGCCTTAAAAAGAACAATTCAATTTTTAATGGAAAAAAATCAGACGATTTATCCATTAACATTCCAAACATACAATGCAGTTATCAAGGAGGAAATGAGTAAATGAACGATAAAGATTTATTAGTATTAGCAGCAAAAGCAGCTGATGATAAAAGAGCAGAAGATATGGTTGTCCTAAATATGCAAGGTATTTCACCAATTGCAGATTATTTCATTATTTGTCACGGTAATTCAGATAAACAAGTGCAAGCAATTGCACGTGAAATTAAATCAAAAGCACATGAGTTCCAAATCGACGTACAACGTATGGAAGGTTTTGACGAAGCACGTTGGGTATTAGTTGATCTTGGAGATGTAGTTGCCCATGTATTCCATAAAGATGAGCGTAATCACTATAATTTAGAGCGTCTATGGGGCGATGTGCCACGTGAAGATATAACAGAAGAGCTAGGCCAATGAAATACGAACAATTTGCATTGTTGTACGACGAACTGATGAATGATGTCCCTTATGATAAATGGGTGGAATTCACAGAGGAAAGCTTGCAGCAGGCAGATATGAAAGAGGCAAAGATTCTTGATGTAGCATGCGGTACGGGTAATGTAACCCTTCCGCTTGTGCAAAAGGGTTACGATTTAATAGGTGTCGATCTTTCAGAAGAAATGTTAACAGTCGCTCAGCAAAAACTAGGAGGAGAGGGATACTTTATTCCTTTTTACCAACAAGACATGCGAGAGCTTGATGTTCCAGGTGAGTTTGACTGTGTCACTATCTTTTGTGATTCATTAAATTATGTATTGCAAGAAGATGGAGTGCAAGAAACATTTAGAAGAGTGTTTCACCATTTACGCCAAGATGGTTTGTTTTTATTTGATGTACATTCTCTATATAAAATACATCATGTATTTCAAAATGAAACGTATACAGTGAATGGAGAAGAAATATCTCTTATTTGGAATTGCTTCCCTGGTGAAGAATCAAATAGTGTAGAGCATGATTTAACATTCTTTGTTCAAGATCCGGAAGAAGATGTGTACCATCGGTTTGACGAATGTCACGTGCAACGTGCATATCAAGTGGAAGAGTTAACGAAATGGCTTGAAGAAGCGGGTTTTACAGTTCTTCGTGTAACAGGTGATTTTGAGCGACTTGAAGTTACAGAACAAACAGAGCGTATTTTCTTCATGGCGAAGAAAAACGGATAAAACAAATAAAACAAAAGCAACCGAGAAGGTTGCTTTTGTTTTATAAAGAAGATGTATTTTTAGTTCTAGCATAATCTGAAGATCGTATGCGTAAAGTGTGGGAATAGTAGTTGAAGTGAAAATGTATTGTAAAAAAGTAAGTATTTATAAAAAGGATTTGGAATGAAAATGACGTATTTATTATGTGTGTTTATTGAATTGCTGATCAACGCATTCTAAATCTTCATCAAATTTTTCATGTGTTCGCTCGATTAACTTATGGAACATATCTCCAACGTGTTCTTCTAAAACCCGAATGCCTTCCCCGGTAACGCCGCCTTTCACACAAACCTTTTCTTGTAAGGTAGGTAATGTGAAGATTTCTTTTTCAAGTAATTTCCCCATCCCCACGACCATTTCACTTACTAAAGTAGTAGCCTCTTCGTGTGTAATATTTGTTTTATCTACAGCAGCGTTAATGAAGCATTGTAGTAAATAACTAAAGAAAGCAGGACCGCAACTTGCTATATCAGATGAAACGCGCGTTATATCTTCTTCTATTACAAGAGGTGTAGAAATATTTTTGAATAGACGAAGTAGTTTTTGTTGCCATTCTTCAGAGCAATTATCTCCAAATGTAAATAGTGAGGCGCCAGAGAGGGCGCGATTTGTGATACTTGGAATAATACGTGCGACGTGGCACGGTACGAGAGTCTCTAATTGTGATGGAGATATTGGACTTGTAATAGAAACTAAGCACGTTTCATCAGAAAAATGTTCAGCATATTTTTTTAGGATAGGGTATATATCTATCGGCTTAACGCAAATAAAAATAAGTTGTGATTGTTCGATTACTTCCGGGATTGTTTTTGCTATATGAACAGAAGGGTATTTTTCTTTTATATGATATGCTTTGGCAGGCGTCCGATTAATGATTGTAAGGCACGAAGGTTTGACAGCACGGGTTTCTAAAAATGCATCGATTAGTATATTCCCCATGTTTCCTGTCCCTATAATTCCTATGTTCAAAGTTTCATCCCTCCTTCGTAACAGCTTTCTCCTAAACAATATGAATGATGTTATAAATTTATGATTAGAGGTGTAAAATGATGTGGGATTTTCCGAAAAAGTGGTTAGGTTTAGTAGCTATTATTGGAACTTTACTTTTTCTTGTTTTTTGGAAAACGAACCAGAGTATAGAACGAACGCCTATTACAATGAATGTGCAAGAGAAGGAGATAGAAAAAAAGGATAAACCGAAAATATCGGATACAAAGGAACAGAAAAGAACAATTATAATTGATGTGAAAGGAGCGGTTAGTAAAGAAGGTGTATATGAAATGAAGGAAGGAGATCGCGTAAAGGATGCGGTTCAAAAGGCTGGTGGTTTTTTATCAGAAGTAGATATGAAAAAAGTGAATTTAGCACAAATTGTACAAGATCAAATGCTTCTTTATATACCGAGTAAAAATGAGTCAGAACAAGGGATGTTTACTTCTTCTAAGGAAGATGGCAAGATTCGAATAAATACAGCGGCGAAAGAGCAATTGGAAAAAATTACGGGGATTGGTTCTCGAAAGGCAGAAAGTATTTTGAAATATCGAGAAGAACATGGTCCGTTTCAGAAAATAGAAGATTTATTAGAGATTGATGGGATTGGTGCGAAGTCTCTTGAAAAGATAAAAGGTCAAATTATTATTCCGTAAAAGATTGACGAAGTTTTTCTTCTTTCGCTACACTACAAGTAGACAAAAAAAGTAGGTGAAAAATATGGAACGAATTTCATGGGATCAATATTTTATGACGCAAAGCCATCTACTATCGTTACGTAGTACATGTACAAGGCTTGCGGTAGGAGCGACAATCGTTCGCGATAAAAGAATTATTGCTGGTGGATATAATGGTTCGATTAAAGGTGGCGTACATTGTATAGATGATGGTTGTTACGTAATCGATAATCATTGTGTTCGGACAATTCATGCCGAAATGAATGCTTTATTACAATGTGCCAAGTTTGGTGCGAAAACAGAGGAAGCAGAAATTTACGTTACGCATTTCCCTTGTTTACAATGTTGTAAGGCAATTATTCAAAGTGGTATTACAGCGGTTTATTATGCGCAGGATTATAAAAATCATCCATACGCCATAGAATTATTTGAACAAGCGAATGTAACAGTGAAGCACGTTCCGTTAGAATATGATATTGCTGCATTAGAGGAGCAAAAAAGTTATACGGAGTTAAAAGAATTATTTGCGTCTTTAGAAAAAGATAATTTATCAATGGAAGAATTACAGCATGTATTCACGAAAGCAAAAATGATGCTATAAGGAGTGAGTATAAGTTGCAGGAACAATGGGGGTATGTTGCAATCTCGTTTATAATAGGGATTGCAATTGCCTTTTCCTCGTCACTTTTATTGATAGTTTTTTGCCTCTTTTTAAATGTTTGCTTCTGTTTATATCGCACTTCGCGTAAAACCTTCATTTTTTGCATTGTAGCGTGCTTTAGTAGCGCTATATACACTTCCTGTGTTCAAGGGTGGAATAAGCCTCTAGGAGAGTCCTATGGGGTTACAAGAGGGGTTATACAAAATACGCCGCTTGTTAATGGGGATCGCCTATCTTTTCAATTTGAAGACCAGAATAAAAATATAGTACAGTTAAGTTATAGAATAAAATCAGCCTTGGAAAAGGAAAAGATGCAACAATTATACGCAGGGATATCATGTATATTCGAGGGTGAGAGGAAAGAACCGCAAACAGCTCGGAATTTTCATGGTTTTAATTACCGTGATTATTTATATAAGCAACATATTCATTTCACATTTGAGGCTACATATATTTCTGAATGCTATAAAACATCACTGTCGCTCATGCAATGGATTCTTCTTTTGAGGCAACAAGCAATTTCCGAAGTTACAGAAATGTTTCCGGAGCAATCAGGTGCTTTTATGAATGCGTTACTATTTGGTGATAGACAACAAATGACGTTTGAAGTAGAAGAGCAATATCAACAGTTTGGTCTTGTACACTTGTTAGCAATTTCAGGTTCGCACATTGTATTGTTAATGGGGATAGTATATTTTGTTTTGCTGAGAAGTGGTGCGACGAGGGAGGTAGCAACAATTTGCCTTATCGTCTGTATTCCTTTGTATATGGTTTTAGCAGGGGCGTCACCATCTGTTATAAGAGCTTCTATAACAGGAGTTTTGATGTTGATTGCTTTTATGTGCTCGATTCGTTTATCTAGTTTAGATGCTTTAAGTGTAACAGCTATATGTATGCTTATATATGACCCTTATCTTGTTTTTAATATTGGATTTCAGTTTTCTTTTGTAGGTAGCTTCGCTTTACTTTTGTCTGCTCCGCTATTATTAGGGAGTAGCAACGGAGTAATCCGAAATGCTATTTATATTTCTATCATTTCACAGCTCGTTAGTACTCCGATTTTGTTATATCACTTTGGTTATTTTTCTCCATATAGCATTTTCCTCAATCTCTTATACGTCCCGTTTTTATCTATCATTGTATTACCATGTAGCATTATTATTTTACTGTGTATGCCAATTGTCCCGTTTCTCGCAAAAGGATTTGCGAATGTATTATCAATAGGCTTGAGTATGTCTAATGATTTTCTAAGTTATTGTGAAAGTTTACCATTTACCCAGCTTGTTTTTGGGAAAACGCCCTTTAATCTTGTAGCTGTATATTGCGCGAGTATTGTCAGTATATTGATGGTTTGGGAAAGGAGAGCGCCGAAAAAAATGGTGTGTATAGTTGTAAGTGTATTTCTTTTTATTAGCACGTGTCATTATGTATATCCATATTTTAGAGAAAGCGGAAGTGTAACATTTATTGATGTTGGACAAGGTGATGCAATATTGATTCGCCTTCCGTATGATAAAGGGATTTATCTTATTGATACAGGTGGAACGCTTCGTGTGAATAAGGAAGAATGGCAACAAAAAAAGCATGAATTTTCTGTTGGAACTGATGTTTTAATACCCTATTTACAAAAGGAAGGTATTAAAACAATCGATAAATTAATCGTAACGCATGGAGATGCAGATCATATAGGTGCTGCGCAAGAATTATTATCATATATACCTGTAAAAGAAGTTGTATTTGGCCGAAAGGGAAAAGATGCAGTATTAGAAAAAGTAGTAAAGAAAAAGGCATTAGAAAAGGAAATGAAAATAACTGAAGTGGGGGAAGGGGAGAGTTGGAGTGTAAATGAAGCAGAATTTTTCGTTTTAGCTCCAAAAGGAAAAGAAAAAAGCGAAAATAACGCTTCAATTGTAATATGGGCAAAATTTGGAGGACTGACGTGGCTATTTACAGGCGATTTAGAAGAAGAAGGAGAGAAGTTTTTAGTATATGCGCATCCAGATTTGCGAGTGGATGTTTTAAAAGTTGCTCATCATGGGAGTAACACGTCATCTATAGAGTCTTTTTTGAACGTTATACAGCCCCGTGTAGCGATTATATCTGTTGGTAAGCAGAATAGATATGGACACCCGCATAAAGAAGTGATAGAGCGTTTTGAGAAGATGGGGAGTGCGATATGGCGCACGGACCAGCAAGGTGCTATTTCCTATGTTTTTAAAGGGGAAAATGGAACCTTTCAAAGTAAAATCACATATGATAAGACATATAATAGTTGAAAAAGAGAAGACTGCCATGAAGTGGCAGCCTTTAAGAACCGATAAATTTAATAACAGTTGCAATGATGAAAAGTGTTGCGAAAAAACCAAATGAGACGATAAATCCTACCCCTGAATCAATAGCGTCATTGCGTTTACTTTGAACGTTTTGTTCAAAATCATTCATTTAGAATCCCTCCCCAACATTCCACTTTAGTATAAAATATTGTCAGAAAAAAATCTACAATTTCCATGTGAAGAGAAAACGAGCTTTTTTGCTACTTTTAGATCATGAAGTAACGTAAGTTTTTTGTTTCCAAGCATGTTAACAGTTGGCACTTATACTCGAATTTTTATTGTGAATAATAAAGGGAAGGTGATTACCGCACACCAATAAGAAACCCGGGGCTTATTGCGTGGCGTTTAATATAAATAAAGGGACGGGTTATAAAGCCTGTTCCTTTGTACTTGTAAAACAAAAGCGAGGGCATTAGTATAAATATATATTGTCAAGTTAGGGAGTAGGAAAAAGTATGAGTGATATACATAAAAAAATTAAAAAGAAACAGTTCGCTCCGTTATATTTACTATATGGAACGGAAGCTTTTTTTATAAATGAAACGATAAAGCTTATTACGACAGAAGCACTTGAAGAGGAAGATAGAGAGTTTAATGTTGTGACATACGATTTGGAAGAAGCGTATTTAGAAGATGTGGTTGAGGATGCGCGTACGCTTCCTTTCTTTGGAGAACGAAAAGTACTGTTAATAAAATCACCGCTATTTCTGACTTCGCAAAAAGAAAAGTTAGAGCAAAATATAAAAATTTTAGAAGAATATATTGGTGAACCTTCTCCATTTTCTATTCTTGTTTTTGTTGCGCCTTACGAAAAACTTGATGAGCGAAAAAAAATTACAAAACTATTAAAGAAAACAGCAGATGTAGTAGAAGCGAATGCGATGCAAGTGCAGGATGTTCAGAAGTGGATTATTGCTCGGGCAGATGAAGTGCATGTGCACATTGATAACGCGGCTGTTAGTTTGTTGCTAGAGCTTGTGGGAAGTAATGTAACGATGTTGGCGAAGGAAATGGACAAGTTAACGTTATACGTTGGTATGGGCGGAGAGATTACGACGAAACTTGTTGCAGAGCTTGTGCCAAAATCAGTTGAGCAAAATGTATTTGCTTTGACAGAAAAAGTGGTGAAAAAAGATATTGCAGGTGCAATGCAAATTTTGGATGGATTATTTACGCAGCAGGAAGAACCGATTAAATTGCTTGCGTTATTAGTGAGTCAATTCCGTTTGTTGTATCAAGTGAAAGAGTTACAGCAACGTGGTTATGGGCAAAATCAAATTGCATCTCATATTGGTGTACATCCGTATCGTGTAAAGTTGGCGATGAATCAAACGAAATTTTTCTCTTTTGAAGAATTAAAAAAAGTGATTATAGAATTAGCGGAAGCTGATTATAGTATGAAGACGGGAAAGATGGATAAGAAACTTGTGCTCGAGTTTTTCTTAATGCGATTAAATCATATGTGATGACACAAAAAAGTTCATGTACTTAGTGCATGAACTTTTTTTGTATATAAAAAAACGATCCAAATGGATCGTTTTTTAAACGCCTTACGCGTTTACTTGTTTCGCTAAGCGAGATTTTTGACGAGATGCAGCGTTTTGGTGGATAAGACCTTTACGAGCTGCTTTGTCAAGTTTTTTAGAAGCAGTTTTGAAAGCTTCTTTAGCATTTTCAAGATCGTTATTAGTAACTAAAGCTTCTACAGTTTTAACAGCAGAACGCATGTCAGACTTGATAGAAGCGTTATGTGCACGACGCTCTTCGCTAAGTTTAGCGCGTTTGATAGCAGATTTGATGTTTGCCATACTTTTCACCTCCCTGGTGCAATCGAATGACTCGATTCTTACATAGAACAAGTGATATTCTATCAAACGGTGAAGAGAATTGCAATAGTATATCCATGAAATTTCACGTAAAGGAAAGAATGACCTTATATAACTTTGGGAAATCTAACGATATTTACTATGAATTACGGAGGAGATACGATGAAAGAACCATTGGATTTAAGTAAATATAGCGTTAGAACTGACCTTGCTGTAGAAGCTCATCAAATGTTGCAAGAAAGCCAAGGAGAACAAAAAGGGATACAGGGAGTAATTGTAAAAGAGAGGGAAGAAGAAGGTACTATAATTACAAAAGTAACAATTGATGAAGCTGCCTCTGAAGCGATGGGTAAAAAACCTGGAAATTATTTAACGCTTGAAGTACAAGGTATACGTCAGCAAGATACAGAACTTCAACAAAAGGTGGAGCGTATTTTTGCAAAAGAATTTTCTTATTTCTTAGAAGAGGTTGGTGTTACAAAAGAAGCGAGCTGTTTAATTGTAGGCCTTGGGAATTGGAATGTAACACCGGATGCTCTTGGGCCAATAGTTGTAGAAAATGTATTAGTAACGAGACATTTGTTTCAATTGCAGCCTGAAAGTGTAGAAGAAGGATTTAGGCCTGTTAGTGCAATTCGACCGGGGGTAATGGGAATTACCGGGATCGAAACGAGCGATGTTATTTATGGGATTATTGAGAAGACAAATCCAGACTTTGTAATTGCGATTGACGCATTAGCTGCCCGTTCTATCGAACGAGTAAATAGCACGATACAAATTTCTGATACTGGAATCCATCCAGGATCGGGGGTTGGGAATAAACGTAAGGAACTAAGTAAAGAGACATTAGGTATCCCTGTTATTGCAATTGGTGTTCCGACTGTGGTCGATGCCGTTTCGATTACGAGTGATACGATTGATTTTATTTTGAAACATTTTGGTCGAGAGATGAAAGAAGGAAACAAACCTTCACGATCTTTGTTACCAGCGGGATTTTCATTTGGAGAAAAGAAAAAATTAACAGAAGAAGATATGCCAGATGAAAAGAGCCGAAATATGTTTTTAGGTGCTGTTGGTACGTTGGAAGAAGAAGAAAAAAGAAGGCTGATTTATGAAGTGCTATCGCCTCTTGGTCATAATTTAATGGTGACCCCAAAAGAAGTAGATACTTTTATTGAGGATATGGCGAATGTAATAGCGAGTGGTTTAAATGCAGCGCTGCATCATCAAATTGATCAAGATAATACAGGAGCGTATACACATTGAGGGAGAAAGATGATAATAGTTTGAGTCGTTTTGCGCTTTTGTGTATATGTAGTGTAGCTTTATGTTTACTTATGATGATAGCAGGAGTGTCACTTGCTAATCATGGTTTGAAAAGTATGAAAGGTTATCGGCAATTGTCGTATGAACAAATAGCTCATATGACAGGGACAGAGAGTACAGGTGTTGAATCAGAAATTTTGGGTAGTTCGTTTTCAGCTTCAGAAAAACAACAACAATTAGAACGTTTAAGAAGTTTTAATGTTGTAGAAGGAATTGGGATGGCGGTAGCAAGTGTAGCTTATGAAATGACGAAGTTCGGAACGGATATAGTTGTTGGGAAAATAAAGGGGATTTTTAGCTAAGAGTAACATGGGAGGCGGTTGTTTTACTGATTTGTAAGACAACCGTTTTAAAATTTGAAAAGGGTTTGTCTCTTATGGTTTATTCGCATAAGATATAGATAGAATGATTTGTATCGTAAGCAGCACGAGTTTTCATTGAATCTTTGTTGCTCTATTGATATAATCAGTGCTAGTGTATATTGGCGAGACTATTAGGAGTTGAGAACATAGATGAACAAAGAAGAAAGAGCAAAAAGACAGTCCAAAATTCGTAATTTCTCTATTATTGCTCATATTGACCACGGAAAATCAACGTTAGCAGACCGTATTTTAGAGAAAACAAATGCGTTAACACAACGCGAAATGAAAGCTCAGTTGCTTGACTCTATGGATTTAGAGCGTGAGCGTGGTATTACAATTAAATTAAACGCAGTACAATTAAACTATAAAGCAAAAGATGGTGAAGAGTATATTCTTCATTTAATTGATACACCAGGACACGTCGACTTTACGTACGAAGTATCTCGTAGTTTAGCGGCTTGTGAAGGCGCGATTCTTGTAGTAGATGCAGCGCAAGGTATTGAAGCGCAAACGTTAGCGAACGTATACTTAGCGCTTGATAACAACTTAGAAATTTTACCAGTTATCAATAAAATCGACTTACCAAGTGCGGATCCAGAACGTGTACGTCAAGAGGTAGAAGATGTAATTGGTTTAGATGCATCAGAAGCGGTACTTGCTTCTGCGAAAGCTGGAATTGGTATTGAAGAAATTTTAGAACAAATTGTTGAAAAAGTACCAGCTCCAGCAGGTGATTCAGAAGAGCCGTTACAATGTATGATTTTCGACTCTTTATATGATCCGTACCGTGGTGTAATTGCTTATATCCGTGTTGTAAATGGAACGGTAAAAGTTGGCGATAAAGTACGTATGATGGCAACGGGTAAAGAATTTGAAGTAACAGAAGTAGGTGTATTTACACCGAAAACTACGCAACGTGATGAGTTAACAGTAGGTGATGTAGGTTTCTTAGCAGCATCTATTAAAAACGTAGGTGATACACGTGTTGGTGATACGATTACACATGCGAAACGTCCAGCTGCAGAGGCGTTACCAGGTTACCGTAAATTAAACCCGATGGTATTCTGTGGGCTGTATCCAATTGATTCTGCTCGTTATAACGATTTACGTGATGCGTTAGAAAAATTAGAGTTAAACGATTCTGCTCTTGAGTTTGAACCAGAAACATCTCAAGCGTTAGGATTTGGTTTCCGTTGTGGATTCTTAGGACTTCTTCACATGGAAATCATTCAAGAACGTATTGAACGTGAATTTAAGATTGACTTAATTACAACAGCGCCAAGCGTTATTTATAAAGTTTATTTAACAAACGGTGAAGATGTTATTGTTGATAATCCATCTAATATGCCAGATCCACAGTCTATCGATCGTGTAGAAGAGCCGTTTGTGAAGGCTTCAATTATGGTTCCGAATGACTATGTTGGAGCTGTAATGGAAATTTGCCAAGGTAAACGTGGAACGTTTATTGATATGCAATATTTAGATGAAACGCGTGTTACATTAACATATGAAATCCCGTTATCAGAAATCGTATATGACTTCTTCGATCAATTGAAATCAAATACGAAAGGGTATGCATCATTTGACTACGAGTTAATTGGTTATAAACCATCTAAACTTGTGAAAATGGATATTCTTTTAAATAATGAACAAGTAGATGCTTTATCATTTATCGTACACCGTGATTCAGCGTATGACCGTGGTAAAGTAATTGTAGAGAAATTAAAAGAATTAATTCCGAGACAACAGTTCGAAGTGCCAATTCAGGCGACTATCGGAAATAAAGTTGTAGCCCGTTCTACAATTAAGGCGATGCGTAAAAACGTACTTGCAAAATGTTACGGCGGTGACATTTCTCGTAAGCGTAAACTTCTTGATAAGCAAAAAGAAGGTAAAAAACGTATGAAGTCTGTTGGTTCTGTAGAAGTGCCGCAAGAGGCATTCATGGCTGTACTGAAAATGGATGACAACTAATATTTGAAATAAAAAAGAAGTCGTTTGTGCGGCTTCTTTTTTCTGTATAATTACTTTTTAGACATCTGAGCAACTCTCATTTACAATAATGAGAGAGCTTTTTAGTTCATATAGAGTTAGGAGATTGTTAATGTCCGAAAATATTCGAAAAGATATTCAAGATAAAATACAAAATGGCAATTTTAATTGTGAAAAGGAATTGACGCTTTCTATTATTAGTGGAAAGTGGAAAGTTGTGATACTGTGGCATCTTGGTGTGGAAGGGCCTCATCGTTTTAGTGAATTACAACGGTTATTCCCAAGCATTTCTCATAAAGTTTTGTCGAACCAATTAAAAGAGTTAATGGAAGATGGGATTGTTGATCGAACAGTATATCCCGAAATTCCTCCTCGTGTTGAGTATTATATGACGGAACTAGGCATGTCGCTTTTACCGATCGTTGAAATGATGTATGATTGGGGAAAAATGCGAATGGAACAAATTCGTAATACGTTAGAGAAGTAGAGAATCCTCCGGAGTGCGGAGGTTTTCTTTTTAGAAAGGTAGGAGTTATATTTGGTACAAGCTGCATATATTCATATTCCGTTTTGTCAGCACATTTGTCACTATTGTGATTTTAATAAAGTGTTTATTGAACGCCAACCGGTTGATCAATATTTAGATTATTTAGAGAAGGAAATAATAAATACGGTTCAAAAAGTTCCGTTTGATAGTATGAAAACGATTTTTGTGGGCGGTGGAACTCCGACAGCGTTAAATATGGAACAGACAAAAAAATTACTCGAGATTATTAATCGTCATTTGCGTCCGTTTGCTCCAAATTGTGAATTGACATTTGAAGCGAATCCAGGAGATCTACCGAAAGAGAAGTTGAATGTACTACTAGAAGGTGGAGTGAATCGAATTAGTTTTGGTGTGCAAACGTTCCGTGATGAACTGCTTGAGAAAATCGGGCGCAAGCATACGAGGGAAGATGCATTCCTAGCGATTCGAGAAGCTCAGGAAGTAGGCTTTAAAAATATTAATGTAGATATTATTTATGCTTTGCCAGGACAAACGATAGAAGATGTGAAGGAAACATTAGACATTGCTTTTACGCTTGGTGTACAACATTTCTCGGCATATTCATTAATTGTGGAACCCAAAACAGTGTTTTATAACTTAATGAATAAAGGGAAATTGCGTCTTCCGGGTGAAGACCATGAAGCGAAAATGTATGAAATGGTAATGGATGAAATGGAGAAAAACGGTTATAACCAGTATGAAATTAGTAATTTCTCAAAAGGTGACAATAAAAGTAAACATAATCTCACATACTGGAATAATGAAGAGTATTATGGCTTTGGAGCTGGAGCTCATAGTTATGTGAATGGGGAACGTATTCAAAATGTAGGTCCGCTGAAGCAATATTTTAATAAAATTGATGAAACAGGATTTCCGTATTTAGATGTTCATAAGGTGACGGAGAAAGAAAGAATGGAAGAAGAACTGTTCTTAGGACTTCGAAAAACGAAAGGTGTTTCTAAAACGGCATTCCGCAATAAATTTAATGTGGAGATGGATCAAGTTTTCGCGAAGCAGTTACAAAGCAATCAAGAACAGGGATTACTTGAAGAGGAAAATGGACATGTGCGTTTAACGCGAAAAGGAAAATTATTAGGGAATGAAGTATTCCAATCATTTTTGATTGACTAATTAAATGTTCCATGGGCGTGAAAAAGTTTCATTATTTCGTGACGTTTCCGTTGACAATTGAATGTCAATTTTGGTAAGTTATTAATAGATTTAGCACTCGAAGACAAAGAGTGCTAACAGAGGTGATGATGAGATGCTTACGGAACGTCAGCTCTTAATTTTACAAACAATTATTGATGACTTTATTGGATCAGCGCAGCCTGTTGGGTCTAGAACGTTGGCTAAAAAAGATCAAATTACATTTAGTTCAGCTACTATTCGAAATGAAATGGCGGACTTAGAAGAATTAGGTTTTATTGAAAAAACACACAGTTCTTCTGGACGTGTTCCTTCTGAGAAAGGCTACCGATTTTATGTAGACCATCTTTTAGCGCCGCAAAACTTACCGAACGCTGAAATTGTACAAATTAAAGATTTATTTGCTGAAAGAATTTTTGAAGCGGAAAAAATTGCACAGCAATCTGCTCAAATTTTATCAGAACTTACGAATTATACGGCCATTGTCCTTGGACCGAAGTTAAGTACAAATAAACTTAAAAATGTACAAATTGTGCCGCTTGATCGTCAAACTGCAGTCGCTATTATTGTAACTGATACAGGGCATGTACAAAGTAAAACGATTACCGTTCCGGAATCTGTTGATTTATCAGATTTAGAAAAAATGGTTAATATTTTAAATGAAAAGCTATCTGGCGTACCGATGGAAGAACTTCATAATAAAATCTTTAAGGAAATTGTTACAGTTTTACGTGGGTATGTTCATAATTACGATAGTGCAATAAAAATGTTAGATGGTACATTTCAAGTTCCGTTATCGGAAAAGATATACTTTGGAGGAAAAGCAAATATGCTTTCGCAGCCAGAGTTCCATGACATTCAAAAGGTTAGATCTTTGCTTACCATGATTGATAATGAAGCCGAATTTTATGACATTTTGCGTCATAAACAAGTCGGGATTCAAGTGAAAATTGGTAGGGAAAACACTTCGACGGCTATGGAGGATTGCAGTTTAATTTCTGCAACATATTCGATCGGCGAAGAGCAACTTGGAACAATTGCTATTTTAGGTCCTACGAGAATGCAATATTCTCGTGTAATTAGTTTGTTACAGTTATTTACGAGACAATTTACTGATGGACTTAAAAAGTAAATGAGAGTAATACATTCGCTCAAGTGATGAAATTTTCATTGCTGTGTGTAATATATAATGTTTAGGTAATCATGCTATACATGATACCTAATACCTTTTAAGGAGGTGAATATTGTGGAAGAGCGTAACGAACAAGTGGTAGAAGAAGTAAAAGAAGCGCAAGTTGAAGAAGCTGTCACGCCAGAAAACAGTGAAGAAACTGTAGAAGAAAAAAGTGAGGCTGCTCTTTTACAAGAAAAAGTAGATGAGTTACAAGCGAAACTAACGGAAACGGAAGGTCGCACATTACGTCTACAAGCTGATTTTGAAAATTATAAGCGCCGTGTCCAAATGGATAAACAGGCTGCTGAAAAATATAGAGCACAAAGTCTAGTTTCAGACATTTTGCCAGCTCTTGATAATTTTGAAAGAGCGATGCAAGTGGAAGCAACTGATGAGCAAACGAAATCCTTATTACAAGGTATGGAAATGGTGCATCGTCAATTGCTAGAAGCGTTGACTAAAGAAGGTGTGGAAGTGATTGGAGCTGTTGGTAAACCGTTTGATCCTAATGAACACCAAGCTATTATGCAAGTGGAAGACAGTGAATTTGAATCAAACGCGGTTGTGGAAGAATTCCAAAAAGGTTATAAACTAAAAGATCGTGTAATTCGCCCATCAATGGTAAAAGTAAATCAATAATTTACATAAAAGTAGGAGGATTAGCCATGAGTAAAATTATCGGTATTGACTTAGGTACAACAAACTCTTGTGTAGCTGTTATGGAAGGTGGAGAACCAAAGGTTATCCCAAATCCAGAAGGCAACCGTACAACACCTTCTGTTGTAGCTTTCAAAAATGAAGAACGTCAAGTTGGGGAAGTTGCAAAGCGTCAAGCAATTACAAACCCAAATACAATCATGTCTGTTAAACGTCATATGGGTACAGATTACAAAGTAGAAGTTGAAGGTAAAGATTACACACCTCAAGAAATTTCTGCAATCATTTTACAAAACTTAAAAGCTTCTGCTGAAGCATACTTAGGTGAAACAGTAACGAAAGCTGTTATTACAGTACCTGCATACTTCAACGATGCAGAGCGTCAAGCAACGAAAGATGCTGGTCGTATCGCTGGTTTAGAAGTTGAGCGTATCATTAATGAGCCAACAGCAGCAGCACTTGCTTACGGTTTAGAAAAACAAGATGAAGAACAAAAAATCTTAGTATATGACTTAGGTGGCGGTACATTTGACGTATCTATCCTTGAGTTAGCAGACGGCACATTCGAAGTTATTTCAACTGCTGGTGACAACCGTCTTGGTGGAGATGACTTTGACCAAGTTATCATCGATCACTTAGTAGCTGAGTTCAAAAAAGAAAATAACATTGATTTAAGCCAAGATAAAATGGCGCTTCAACGCTTGAAAGATGCAGCTGAAAAAGCGAAAAAAGATCTTTCTGGTGTAACACAAACACAAATTTCATTACCATTCATTAGTGCTGGAGCTGCTGGTCCATTACACTTAGAATTAACGTTAACAAGAGCGAAATTCGAAGAACTTTCAGCAGGTCTTGTTGAAAGAACATTAGAGCCAACTCGTCGTGCATTAAAAGACGCTGGTTTTGCTCCAAGCGAATTAGATAAAGTTATTCTTGTTGGTGGATCTACTCGTATCCCAGCTGTACAAGAAGCTATTAAACGTGAAACTGGTAAAGAGCCATATAAAGGTGTAAACCCTGATGAAGTTGTAGCATTAGGTGCTGCAGTTCAAGGTGGCGTACTTACTGGTGATGTAGAAGGCGTACTATTATTAGATGTAACTCCACTTTCTTTAGGTATTGAAACTATGGGTGGTGTGTTCACGAAATTAATCGAGCGTAACACTACAATTCCAACAAGTAAGTCACAAGTATTCTCAACAGCTGCTGATAACCAACCAGCAGTAGACATTCACGTATTACAAGGTGAGCGTCCAATGTCAGCTGACAACAAAACGTTAGGTCGTTTCCAATTAACAGACCTTCCACCAGCACCACGTGGTATTCCACAAATCGAAGTAACATTCGATATTGATGCGAACGGTATTGTTAACGTACGTGCGAAAGACTTAGGAACAAGCAAAGAGCAAGCTATTACAATCCAATCTTCTTCAGGTCTTTCTGATGAAGAAGTAGATCGTATGGTACAAGAAGCAGAAGCAAATGCTGACGCTGACCAAAAACGTAAGGAAGAAGTTGAACTTCGTAACGAAGCTGACCAACTTGTATTCCAAACAGACAAAGTTGTAAAAGATTTAGAAGGTAAAGTAGATGCAGCTGAAGTTGCAAAAGCAACAGAAGCGAAAGAAGCATTACAAGCTGCAATTGAGAAAAACGAGCTTGAGGAAATTCGTGCGAAAAAAGACGCTTTACAAGAAATCGTACAACAATTAAGTGTTAAATTATACGAGCAAGCTCAAGCAGCTGCTGGTCAAGCAGAAGGTGCGCAAGGTGCACAAGACGCTGGCGTGAAGAAAGATAATGTAGTTGACGCTGAGTTTGAAGAAGTAAAAGAAGACAAGTAATTCAACTGCAAAGATAATAAGTAAGATGACAAAAAGTCAAAGTCAAGCGTGCCTTGACTTTGGCTTTTTTCACGAATGAGGAGAAATGTGTGAGGTTCTTAAGTTTTTTGCTTTGCATACTGTAAGTGAGGAAACTTTGTTGCAAAGCACTTTCTTTCGGTGTTAAAATTACGTTTATGTGAAAGATTCGGGGGTTGCAAATTTATGAGTAAACGAGACTATTATGAGGTCCTTGGACTTAGCAAGGGCGCTTCAACAGATGAAATTAAAAAAGCGTATCGTCGTTTGGCTAAAAAATACCATCCAGACGTAAGCAAAGAAGAAAATGCGCTTGAAAAGTTTAAAGAAGTACAAGAAGCATACGAAGTGTTAAGTGATGATCAAAAGCGTGCGCAGTACGATCAATTTGGTCATGCTGGTGCAAATCAAGGCTTCGGTGGATTTGGCGGCGGAGGAGACTTCGGCGGTGGCTTCGGTTTTGAAGATATATTTAGTTCTTTCTTTGGCGGTGGTGGCGGCAGACGTCGTGATCCGAATGCTCCGCGCCAAGGTGCTGACTTACAATATCAAGTCACTTTAGATTTTGAAGAAGCTATTTTTGGTAAAGAATTAAACGTGGAAATTCCAGTAGAAGATCCATGTGATACTTGTAAAGGTAGCGGTGCAAAACCAGGAACTTCAAAAGAAACATGTAAACATTGTTCAGGATCAGGTCAAGTGAGTGTAGAACAAAATACACCGTTTGGTCGTATTGTGAACCGTCAAGCTTGTGGTCATTGTTCAGGTACTGGGCAAATGATTAAAGAAAAATGTACGACATGTCACGGTTCTGGTAAAGTTCGTAAACGCAAAAAAATCAATGTTAAAATTCCAGCAGGTATCGATAATGGTCAACAAATTCGTGTATCTGGAAAAGGTGAAGCTGGCGTAAATGGTGGACCAGCAGGAGATTTATATGTAGTCGTTCATGTAAGAAGTCATGAATTCTTTGAGCGTGAAGGAGATCACATTATTTGCGAAATGCCATTAACATTTGCACAAATGGCACTTGGTGCTGAAGTGGAAGTTCCTACTGTTCATGGTAAAGTGAAGCTGAAAATCCCAGCAGGAACACAAACTGGAACAGAATTCCGCTTAAAAGGAAAAGGTGCTCCGAACGTACGTGGATACGGTCAAGGAGATCAATATGTAGTCGTTCGCGTTGTTGTACCGACGAAATTGACTTCACATCAAAAAGATTTATTACGTGAATTTGCAGGGCAAGAAGAGCAGGATGATAGTTTGTTTGGAAAGCTTAAACGTGCTTTCAAAGGGGAATAATGGAAATAAAAAATGGAGTTGGTAAATTGTGAAATGGTCAGAAGTTAGTATTCATACAACAGAAGAAGCAGTAGAAGCTGTCTCTCATATTTTACACGAGGCTGGTGCTAGTGGAGTTGCTATTGAGGACCCAGCGGAGTTAACGAAAGAGCGCGAGCAACAATATGGTGAAATTTATGCATTGAATCCAGATGAATATCCGGCGGAAGGTGTATTAATAAAAGCATATTTTCCGCAAACGGATTCTTTACATGAAACGATTGCAGGTGTAAAATCATCTATTGATGTGCTTCCATCTTACGACATTGAAATTGGTACTGGAAATATTACCGTTAACGAAGTCAATGAAGAAGATTGGGCTACTGCTTGGAAAAAATATTACCATCCAGTACAAATTTCTGATACATTCACAATCGTACCGACGTGGGAAGAATATACACCATCTTCTCCTGATGAAAAAATCATTGAATTAGACCCAGGTATGGCGTTTGGTACAGGAACTCATCCAACAACAACGATGTGTATTCGTGCTTTAGAAAAAACAGTACAGCCAGGTGACGCTATCATTGATGTAGGAACAGGTTCTGGTGTGCTTAGTATTGCAGCGGCAAAATTAGGTGCGTCTTCTGTTCAAGCATATGATTTAGATCCGGTTGCAGTTGAAAGTGCAGAAATGAATGTGCGTTTAAATAAAACAGATGATATCGTGTCTGTTGGGCGAAATAGTCTTTTAGAAGGTATTGAAGGTCCTGTTGATTTAATCGTAGCTAACTTATTAGCAGAAATTATTCTTTTATTCCCTGAAGATGCAGCGAGAGTTGTGAAGTCAGGTGGACTATTTATTACATCGGGCATTATTGCTGCGAAGGAAAAAGTAATTTCTGAGGCGTTAGAACAAGCTGGATTTACAATTGAAGAAGTGTTACGAATGGAAGATTGGGTAGCAATTATTGCACGAAATGCGTAATATAGATTTTAGTCTATAATGAAAAGGGGAGTCTCTCACTATAAGGTGAGGGACTTGCCGTTTGTTATATGAAAAATGATAATGTTTCGTTCTTTTCGTAAGTGTTGACTTACGAAAGGAACGAAACTCTACTAAGGTGATTATATGCAACGTTATTTTGTAGAAGAAAAACATGTAAGTGAAGCAAAAATTCGCATTGTAGGTGATGATGTACATCACATTGCGAGAGTAATGCGTATGACAGCTGGCGATCAAATGTATTGCTGTGTAAACGGAAAAACAGCAGTGTGTTCAATTGATGAAATTACCAGTGAATTTATTAATACGGCTATTGTAGAATGGGTAGAGGCGTCAAGTGAACTTCCTGTTTTCGTGACGATTGCAAGTGGACTGCCAAAAGGAGACAAGCTAGAGTTGATTTTTCAAAAAGGAACTGAGCTTGGGGCAGCTGCATTCTTACCATTTCAAGCATCTCGCTCTATCGTAAAATGGGATGCGAAAAAAGCTGATAAAAAAGTTGAGCGTTTAAGAAAAATTGTGAAAGAAGCTGCGGAACAATCACATAGAAGTGAAATTCCAGAAGTACATGCTCCGGCATCATTTAAGCAATTGCTTTCAATGAGTGGTGAGTATGATGTTTGTCTTGTTGCTTACGAAGAGGAAGCAAAACAAGGCGAGAAATCTAATTTTGCGAAAGCTTTAACGACAATGAAACCAGGTCAAAAACTATTGATTGTATTTGGCCCAGAAGGCGGTTTAGCTGAGGAAGAGATTACAGCGCTTCGTGAACATAAATTTGTACCATGTAGTTTAGGACCAAGAATTTTAAGAACAGAAACGGCGCCGTTATACGCGTTAAGTGCTGCTTCGTATCATTTTGAATTGATGGGGTGATGATCAATGTCAACTGTTGCGTTCCATACGTTAGGTTGTAAAGTAAACCACTATGAAACAGAAGCCATTTGGCAATTGTTTAAACAAGGTGGTTATGAAAGAACAGAATATGAAAAGAAAGCTGATGTATATGTTATTAACACATGTACAGTAACGAATACTGGGGACAAAAAAAGCCGTCAAGTAATCAGACGTGCTGTGCGTCAAAATCCAGATGCAGTTATTTGTGTAACGGGATGTTATGCACAAACATCTCCAGCTGAAATTATGGCGATTCCAGGTGTAGATATCGTAGTTGGTACACAGGATCGTGAAAAGATGTTAGGTTACATCGAAGAATTCCGTAAAGAGCGTCAACCAATTAATGCTGTCCGCAATATTATGAAAACACGTGTGTACGAAGAACTTGATGTACCTTATTTCACGGATCGTACACGTGCGTCTTTAAAAATACAAGAGGGTTGCAATAACTTCTGTACATTCTGTATCATTCCTTGGGCGCGTGGTTTAATGCGTTCTCGTGATGGAAAGGAAGTTATTAAACAAGCACAACAATTAGTGGATGCAGGCTATAAAGAAATCATATTAACGGGTATTCATACAGGTGGATACGGCGAAGATATAAAAGATTATAACTTGGCTGGATTACTTCGTGATATGGAAGCGGAAGTAGGCGGATTAAAACGCCTTCGTATTTCTTCTATTGAAGCGAGTCAAATTTCAGATGAAGTAATTGAAGTGTTAGATAAATCTGAAGTAGTTGTACGTCACTTGCATATCCCGTTGCAATCTGGATCTAATACTGTATTAAAACGTATGCGTCGTAAATATACGATGGAATTCTTCCAAGAGCGTTTAGATCGTTTGAAAGAAGCGTTACCAGGCCTTGCAATTACATCTGACGTAATCGTTGGTTTCCCAGGTGAAACAGAAGAAGAATTCATGGAAACATACAATTTTATTAAAGAGAACCGCTTCTCTGAGTTACACGTGTTCCCTTATTCAAAACGTACAGGAACACCTGCAGCGCGCATGGAAGATCAAGTTCCTGAAGATGTGAAGAACGATCGTGTTCATCGTTTAATTGAGTTATCTAATCAATTAGCGAAAGAATATGCATCAGCGTTTGAAGGTGAAGTACTTGAAATTATTCCGGAAGAGCAATTTAAAGAGGGCGACCGTGAAGGGTTATATGTAGGTTATACAGATAACTACTTGAAAATTGTATTTGAAGGATCAGAAGAATTAATTGGTAAGCTAGTGAAAGTGAAAATTACGAAAGCTGGTTATCCATATAACGAAGCGCAATTTGTTCGTGTTCTTGAAGATGATGTGAAAAAAGAATCAGCAAGCGCATAAAAAGAGCGTGCAACCGGAAACGGTTTGCATGCTTTCTTTATTTTTGAAGAGGTTAAGTACTAGAAGGTGGGGAGGCGTTTCGTGCATCCCTGTATGAAAAAAGATGAAATGATAAAAATATAGTTATCTTCATGAAAGAAGGATACTAGCTATTTGCATAACTTTTGAAAAGGAAATGCTTCTATTCTTCTTTTATTCTGCCAAATAGTTGACCTGAAGTGATAAAATGTATTATAATCGTAAAAGACATGCTGAAGAAGTGTTTCTTTTTGCATGCTGAAGTTAGTATGTAAGTGTGATGTTTCGGAGGGAGGGAAAGAGAATGTCAAAAACAGTCGTTCGTAAAAACGAGTCTTTGGAGGATGCACTTCGCCGTTTTAAAAGATCGGTTTCTAAAACTGGTACACTTGCTGAAGCAAGAAAGCGCGAGTTTTATGAAAAACCAAGTGTAAAACGTAAGAAGAAATCTGAAGCGGCAAGAAAGCGTAAATTCTAAGAGAGGGTGTAAGTTATGAGTCTTCTCGGTCGTTTAAACGATGATATGAAACAAGCGATGAAGAATAAACAAAAAGAAAAATTAACCGTTATTCGTATGGTTAAGGCTGCTTTACAAAATGAAGGTATTAAACTGCAACATACTCTTACTGAAGAAGAGGAAGTAACAGTTTTAGCTCGTGAAGTAAAACAGTATAAGGACTCCCTCCTTGAATTTAAAAAAGCTGGTCGTGAAGACCTTGTTAATAAACTGCAAAGTGAAATTCAGATTTTAAGCGCATATTTGCCAGAGCAATTAACTGAAGAAGAACTAGTTGATGTAATCAAGCAAGTTATTTCTGAAGTTGGTGCGACTTCTAAAGCAGATATGGGTAAGGTGATGACTGCTGTTATGCCGAAAGTAAAAGGTAAAACAGACGGATCACTTGTGAATAAGTTGGTTATCCAGCTATTAGCATAAAAAAACGTCTCATTTCGTATGAGACGTTTTTTATTGTTCTTATTAAGGAAAAACGCTATATTGCTTAAAAAGCGTTTCTGTAAGTGATAGAAACGCCTCTGGTATGTAAAAAAGGTAACGGCCTTAGTTGTGATTAATCCCACCATAAAAAAAGCTTTTTCGTTTTCTTAATTTCTTCGACTAACTCCTCAATGCTTTCTATTCCTTGTTCCACTATATCTGGACAAAATTCATACATTTCTTGCGCGAAAGATTGCATTTCTTCGTCTGTAGGTAACACGCTAAAAATGGCATCAACCCAGTCATGATCTGCACCGATTATGATAAAAGGATAGCGATCATTCCATTTTCTTAGTTTGAAAATAACATCTATATTGCTAACTTCGTAATTAACGCCATTTGTTTGTTGGATTGTAAGGATATCAAATTGGCCATTTCCTTGTGTAATTGCAATTCTACACTTACTCTTACTTCCTTGACTAAAACTTCTTTCGCAAATAAAAGCTAAGTATCCAAGCTTCTGAACCTCAGATTGAAGTTTTATAACTTGCTGTTCAGCATAATTCTCAAAGGTAACGAAAGAGACTCCGGCTATTTTAGATTTTGAATCAGTTGCATAAAAGGGCTGGATGCTGCTGTTAGTAACTTGTTTTATAACATTTAAAATTTCTTGACTAAATCCAATTTCCTTTCGTATTTCCTCGCTTATTAATTCATTTTTTTGTTTTTTAATGACTCCTAATATTTTTTTGAAATTCATATAACAACCACCTATAAGATATTCTTACTTACACCGCAAAATTCAGAGTGGAGCAATTTCCTTTTTCGAATTTTATCTTATTTGTCTAATGAATGACAACTACTTATTCTATGGTCAGTATGTCACACCCAGAACAAATTGTAACAGGGTTTTTCAAGTTTCTAACTGCTCGCTAGGCTCAATTTCTTAATGTAACTTGTACTGATATCCCCTAGGGGCGCATATTCTTGTATTAATACTTCTATTATTATGGGTAACATCCTCTGATCCATCATTGTCCCGATAAATATGATTTCATATAGCGACTGTTTTAATTAACATGAGATGAACACTTACAGAATATAGTTATGTTAGTGAAGTCGTTATAACACGATAGGCACTTGTGAAGAAATACATATATATGGGATGAGGAGGGGGTCTTTCGAGATGAAGAAATTAGAACAAATGAAAAATTGGTTAACAAAACAAGTAGACCTACCAGTGGATGTATTAATGGATCTGCCTCGGATTACTCTTGTTGGGCAAATACATATTTATATAGAAAATCATCGGGGGCTATTAGTGTTTTCAGATAAAGAAGTGCGATTGCTTTTAAAACACGGTCAATTACTAATTAAAGGACAATCCTTTGTTATTAAAACGATTCTTCCAGAGGAGCTTTTGCTCGAAGGGATAATTGAGCAAGTAACATTTTTAGAAAATGAGAAAAAAGGTGATTGAAGTGAAACTTCCATTTGTGAAGTTTTTCTTCTTTATCCTGTAAAAGTTCCGTTGATAGAGATCGATTACAGTTTTACTCTGTTTCATTTTAGTACGAGCTATTTTAATGCTTCAAATGAAAAGTGGTATATCTACTTTTAGAAAGGTAGTGAAGGTGGTAAATGAAAAATAAATGGTTTATAAAGTGGCTTGGATATGTAAAAGTGCGAATTGAAGGTAGAGGAGCGGAACGGTTTGTTAATGAATGTGTACGGAGGAATTTATTAGTTTGGGATGTTAGGAAGATAGCTGATGAAACGTTAGTTTTTTGTATGTTGTTACGCGATGTGAAAAAAATAAAACCAATTTATAGAAAAAATGAATGTAAATTATATTTTATTGGACGTTATGGTTTTCCTTTTTGGAATAAGCGTTTAATTAAAAACAGTGGATTTTTAATTGGGTTTTTAATTTTCTTTTTTGGCGTGATTACAATGTCAAATATGGTTTGGAAAATTGAAATTTCAGGAGCAAAACCTGAAACAGAATATATATTGATGAAAGAATTGGATAAAATGGGTATTCAAAAAGGGAAACTACAGTTTCAAATGCCGAATGTAGAAGATGTACAACGCCATTTGACAGATAATATTAATGCCATTACTTGGGCGGGACTAGAAGTAAGAGGAACAACGTATCATTTTAAAATCGTTGAAAAAAACGAACCGAAAAAAGAAAAGGAACAAAGGCCGCAAAATTTAGTAGCAAAAAAAGAAGCGATTATTACAAAAACGTTTGTAGAAGTTGGAAAGCCGGTTGTACTGAAAAATGATCATGTAGAAAAAGGGCAGATTCTCGTATCGGGAATATATGGTAATGAGGAAAGTCCGACGATTGTTTCAGCGAAAGGTATTGTGTATGGCGAAACGTGGTATACGTCTAAGGTAGATGTCCCACTAAAGACGCAATTCCAAGTGTATACTGGTAATGTATATAATGAACATTTTCTTAAATTTTGGGATATGAAAATAAAAATATGGGGATTTCAACATGATAAGTATAAACGCTCTCGTACTGAAAGTGTAAAGCATGATGTGAAATTATTTGGTTTTACACTGCCGATTGCATATGAAAAAGATGTTGTAAGAGAAGAGGAAGAAGCGAATCGAGAATATACAGAAAAGCAAGCGCTGAAAGTAGCGAAAGAGATGGCTGAAAAAGAACTAAAGAAAAAATTGGATGAACATGCTATGATTGTAAGTGATAAGATTTTGAGTAAAAAGGTTGAGGCGGATCAACTAAAAGTCACATTGCATTATACTGTGGTTGAAAATATTGCAGAGCCACAACCAATATCCGAATCCGATATTCAAGGAGACTGAGTAATGGCAGAACAATTAGTAGAAATGAACCAACAATTGGAAAATACTAACGAAGCAATCGCTCTTTTTGGAGTCAATGATGCGCATTTAAAAGTAATTGAACGAGAACTGAATGTATCGATCGTAACTAGAGGAGAAACTGTTCATGTATCTGGGGCAGTTGAAACGGTGACACTCGTAGAAAAAATCTTACAGCAATTACTTGTTGTAATTCGTAAAAGTATATCAATTTCAGAGAGAGATGTTGCGTATGCAATTCAGCTCGCACAACAAGGGAAAATTGCTCAATTTGAAGAGTTATATGAAGAAGAAATTTTCAAGACTGCAAAAGGTAAATCCATTCGTGTAAAAACAATGGGGCAAAGACGATATATTCATGCGATGAAGAAGAATGATATTGTCTTTGGGATAGGGCCTGCAGGAACTGGAAAAACATACTTAGCTGTAGTAATGGCTGTGAGGGCTTTAAAACAAGGATATGTAAAGAAAATTATTTTAACAAGACCTGCTGTAGAAGCTGGAGAAAATTTAGGTTTTTTACCAGGGGATTTGAAAGAGAAGGTGGATCCATACTTACGTCCATTATATGATGCCTTACATGATATTCTTGGACAAGAATATACGCAGCGTATGATGGAGCGAGGAGTAATTGAAATCGCGCCGCTTGCTTATATGAGGGGACGTACGCTTGATGATTCATTTGTTATTTTAGATGAGGCTCAAAATACAACGGGTGCTCAAATAAAAATGTTTTTAACAAGATTAGGTTTTAGTTCTAAAATGGTTATTACAGGAGATCCTTCACAAGTAGACTTGCCGAAAGGGGTAAAATCAGGGCTATCTATAGCTGCTAATATTTTATCTGGTGTATCAGGTCTGTCATTTATTACATTAGAACAAACGGACGTTGTGAGACATCCATTGGTGCAACGTATTATTGAGGCATATGATAAAATGGAATGATCCTATTTGTCAGGATCATTTCTTTTTGTATGATAAGGTTGGCGAACGTCGTATTTTTTACTATCATGAAAGATAAGGAAAATAAACTATAGGTACTGGTATAAAATGTTGCCTCAAAGTATCGTTGGGTAGAAGAAATGAAAGCTATAAATAGTTTCACTTTATTTCTGGAGAGGAGAAGGTATTGAAATCATGTCAAGATCTCAAGAAATTTCTAAGTGGTTTCGTAATTTACAACATTCGAAAAAACTAAGTTGGATTTCTTACGTTGTATTAGGAGCAGTGCTGTTTTTTGCGCTTATGAATAATGTAAAACCAGAGCAATTAGATGTTAACATGTATTCTATTGCGAAAAAGACAATCCATTCTCCTATAAAAATTGAAGATAAAGTTACAACGGATAAAAAGAAAAAAGAAGCCGCTACAAAAGTTGAAGATCAATATACATATAAAAGTGAGTATAAACAAAATAAAGTTGATATTGTGAATGACGTCTTTGCTAAAGTAGATGAAGTGGTGCAAGAGATTAAAGCTGTTGGACCGGATGATCAAAAAAAGATGACTGATGCTGAGAAAGTGGACAAGTTAAAAAAGAAACTACCCACTGACTTAACGAAAGAATTATCTGATTCAAACTTACTAAATTTGATTAATGCAGATTCGAGCCAATTAGTATTAGCGAAAGATGCTGCGGTCACAGCGATTAATAGTATCATGACTGAGCATATTAAAATGGACGAATTGAAAGATGCGAAAGAACGATATGTAAGTGAGATGAATAGTGTTAATGTTGATAATGGTTTAAAAGAGTCAATTAAGGCGCTAGGAAGATATGCGATTTCAGCGAACTATTTTTATGACCCGACCTTAACGAAAGAGAAGAGAAAAGCAGAGGAAGATTTAGTTCCACCTGTTTATATTCTTCAAGGGCAAGTTCTTGTTAGAGAAGGTGAAACAATTTCAAGTGATGTGTATAATCAGTTGAAATTAGTTGGTTTGTTAGAAAAAGGGAACGGCTTTCAACCTTATGTTGGATTAGCGGTACTCATTGGTGTGTTACTATACTTTATGCATAAACAATTTGAATTATTTTTAAAGAGAAAAAGAGAAGATAGACCGTATGTTTTAGCGTATATTACAATTTTGTCTATTACAATCGTCTTAATGAAAATCATTAGTTTATTTCAAAAACTTGAATATGCAGGGATTGCATATGTTGTCCCAGTTGCGATGGGAACAATACTTGTAAAACTAATGATTGGTGATCGATTTGTCTTTTTAACGAGTATGATTTTTTCTGTATGCGGAAGTATTATGTTTAATGAAGGAGTAACGAGTACATTAAATTATAGTGTAGGGATTTACGTATTGTTAAGTTCATTATCGGTTAGTATTTTCTTGCGAGAAAAAAATCGTCGTACAATGATTTTACAAGCTGGTATACTCGTTTCTGTATTAAATGTAGTCGTATTAGCGGCGCTCTTATTATTACGTAATGGGAATTTTTCGCCTCTTGAAATTGGTACGCAATTATTAATGGCTTCACTTTCAGGGATTATATCATCCGTTTTGGCTATGGGGATTTTACCATATTTAGAAAGTGGACTTGGAATCGTATCAAGTATGAAGCTTATGGAACTATCAAGTCCAAATCATCCGCTTTTACGCAGAATTTTGTTAGAAGCGCCAGGGACATATCATCATAGTGTAATGGTAGCGAATCTTTCTGAGGCTGCTTGTGAAGCAGTCGGGGCAAATGGTGTATTAGCGCGTGTAGGGGCATATTATCATGATGTAGGAAAAACAGTACAACCGCAATTCTTTATTGAAAACCAAATGGGAATTGAAAACCCGCATGATAAATTAGATCCTGTAACGAGTAAAGATATTATAATTGCTCACGTAACGGATGGAGTAAGAATGCTCGAAGAATATCATATTCCACAAGAAATTATTGATATCGCTGGGCAACATCACGGTACAACGTTACTGAAATATTTTTATTATAAAGCTATTAAAGAAGATAAAGAAAAATATACAGAAGAGATGTTCCGTTATCCAGGTTCAAAAGCAACTTCGAAAGAATCGGCAATTGTTGGTATTGCTGATAGTGTAGAAGCTGCGGTACGTTCTATGAATCACCCAACGCCAGAACAAATTAATAATTTGGTGCAAAGTATTATTAAAGATCGACTGCAAGACGGTCAATTTAGTGAATGTGATTTGACGTTTAAGGAACTACAAATCGTTGGAAAAACGTTGTGTGAAACGTTAAATGGTATTTTTCATTCGCGTATTACATATCCGGAACCTCCGGAAGAAAAGGAGAAAGAATGAGTTTGTTAATTGATTTTATTGATGAAACAGAAGAAGTAAAAGAAGAGTATATGAGTTTAATTCGTGAAGTGTTAGAAAAAGCAGCTCAAATGGAAAATATCGAGGATGGTGCGGAGGTATCGGTGACATTTGTAGATAATGAGCGCATTAGAGAAATTAATCGTGATTACCGAGATAAAGATCAACCTACAGATGTAATATCCTTTGCCATGGAAGAGATGGGAGAAGGAGAAATGGAGATTGTTGGTGCAGAGATGCCGCGCATGTTAGGTGATCTTATTATCTCTATTCCGAGGGCGAAAGAGCAAGCTGAAGAGTACGGACATTCTTTCGATCGTGAACTTGGATTTTTGGCGTTGCATGGCTTTTTACATTTACTTGGTTATGATCACATGACTGAAGATGATGAAAAAGAAATGTTCGGAAGACAAAAAGAAATTTTAGAAGCTTTTGGATTAGGACGATGAAAAAAGGAAAACTTATAGATAGTTTTGGATATGCTATAGCTGGTATATTCTTTTGTTTTCGTCATGAACGAAATATGAAAATCCATTATTTAGCCGCAGTCATTGTTATATGCTGCGGCTTTTATTTCCATATTACGAAAATAGAGTGGATGATATTACTTATTGTAATAGGGAGTGTAATGAGTTTAGAGATGGTAAATACGGCTGTGGAAAAAACGGTAGATTTAGCGACTGCCGATATTCATCCGTTTGCAAAAATTGCAAAGGATGTTGCGGCAGGAGCGGTTTTATTGTTTGCAATTATAGCTGTTATAATTGGTGCTATTATCTTTTTACCGTATATGGTATAGTTGCATTCCGAAGCTTTTATTAAGCTTTGGAAGTGCTGTAAGGGCCTTTAATGAGAGAGTGTATCTCTTCATAGCTGTGAACAGGAAGGATGCGGGAATATGAATAGTAAACAATTAATTCTAGAAGCAATCGAAGCGCGTAAACAAGCGTACGTACCATATTCTAAATTTCAAGTGGGTGCAGCATTATTAACGCGCGGTGGAAAAGTATATCGTGGATGTAATGTTGAGAATGCATCATATGGCTTATGTAATTGTGCTGAAAGAACAGCTTTATTTAAGGCGGTTTCTGAAGGAGATAAAGAATTTGTAGCCATTGCGGTTGTAGCAGATACAAAGCGCCCAGTACCTCCTTGTGGAGCATGTCGACAAGTTATGGTAGAATTATGTAAACAGGATACGAAAGTATACTTATCAAACTTACATGGTGACGTTCAAGAGACGACAGTCGGAGAATTGTTACCAGGAGCATTTTTAGCGGAGGATTTACATGAATAGAAAAGGTTATAAATCAGGTTTTGTCTCTATTATTGGCAGACCGAATGTTGGAAAATCTACATTTTTAAACCGTATTATCGGCCAGAAAATTGCTATTATGAGTGATAAGCCACAAACGACTCGTAATAAAATTCAAGGTGTATATACAGAAAATGATGCACAAGTTATTTTCATTGATACACCAGGAATACATAAACCTAAACATAAATTAGGCGACTTCATGGTAAAGATGGCGCAAACGACATTAAAAGAAGTGGATATTGTTCTGTTTATGGTTAATGCAGTTGAAGGATTTGGTCGTGGTGAGGAATTCATCATTGAGAAATTAAAAGAAACGAAACAACCAGTATTTTTAGTCATTAATAAAATTGACCAACTTCATCCAGAGCAATTACTAGAGTTAATTGATCAATATCGTAAACTACATGAGTTTGCAGAGATCGTACCAATTTCTGCGTTAGACGGTAATAATGTGGACGCTTTAATTGGAACAATTAAAAAGTATTTACCAGAAGGACCACAATACTATCCAGAGAATCAAGTAACGGATCATCCGGAGAGATTTATTATTGCAGAGCTTATTCGTGAGAAAGTACTACATTTAACACGTGAAGAAGTGCCGCATTCTGTGGCTGTTGTTATCGATGCGATTCAAAAGCGTGAGGGCGGGGCAGTTTATATAAATGCAACGATTGTTGTTGAACGTGCATCACAAAAAGGAATCATCATCGGAAAACAAGGAAAAATGTTAAAAGAAGTTGGTAAGCGAGCTCGTTTTGATATTGAAGCGCTACTTGGTTCTAAAGTATTTTTAGAAGTATGGGTAAAAGTGCAAAAAGATTGGCGTAATAAAATGTCTCAGCTTCGTGACCTAGGTTTCCGCGAGGATGAGTACTAAAATAGAGTAAAGTTGTAATCAGTGGATGGTTGGTTCATCCACTGATTATTGGTTTTTATGAACTTTGATAAATTAGGAAAAATTTTTCTCACATGAAAATGGACAAAATGGGTCAATTTAATAACAACAAAGGAAATTGGTTTATAGGCTACGCTTATTGAGAAAGGTGGATTCTTATGCTAGATTTTACCTGGAAGTTTTTCTCCAAAACAGGAAGCATTGAAACGTACTTGCTTTTGAAAGAAATGGAAAAAGACGTAAACGATGAGATGGATCAACATGAAGAGGAGCTAGCGCATCTAGACTCTCCAATTTCTTGACCCGTTTTGTTCAAACCTTGGATGGTGACGAACATGTTTCAAAAAGTTGAGGGCATCGTTATCCGTACGACAGATTACGGAGAAACGAACAAGATTGTTACAATATTCTCAAGAGAACTTGGTAAGATAAGTGCAATGGCAAGAGGGGTAAAAAAGCCGAAAAGCCGGTTAGCATCTGTGTCGCAACTAATGACACATGGCCATTTTCTTATTCAAATGGGATCTGGGCTTGGAACATTGCAACAAGGCGAGATTATTTCAACTATGAAAGAAATTCGCGAGGATATATTTTTAACTGCTTATGCATCATTTATTGTTGAGTTAACTGATAAAGCAACAGAAGATAAAAAACATAATCCGTATTTATTTGAAATGTTATATCAAACGTTGCATTATATGTGTGAGGGTGTTGATTCAGAAGTATTATCATTAATTTATCAAACGAAAATGCTTCCGGTATTAGGGATGCGCCCGTACTTTGATACATGTGCGATTTGTCATCAAGAAACAGACTTTGTCGCCTTCTCCGTCAGGGAAGGCGGTTTTCTGTGCTCACGTCATGCAGAGCAAGACCCATATCGTATACCGGTAGGAGAAGCTGTTCATAAATTATTACGTCTTTTCTTCCATTTCGATTTACATAGGCTCGGAAATGTATCGGTAAAGGATAGCACAAAAAAACAAATGCGTTTAGTATTGAATACATATTATGATGAATATTGCGGAATTTATTTGAAATCAAGACGTTTTTTAGAACAACTTGATAAGTTTCAAATATAATTTTGGGCCGTATACGGTCCTTTTTACATACTTTCTTTTTCGAATAGCATATTTAGTATATAATATTTAAGAGATAGTATAACTTTTTTCGTTGTGCATTAAAGGTGGTGATTATCATAGAGCTGAATAAACGGCAAGAACATATCATTCAGATTGTAAAAGATCACGGTCCTATTACAGGGGAATCAATTGCAGCGCAATTGGGTCTAACACGTGCGACGCTAAGACCAGACTTAGCAATTTTAACGATGGCTGGTTATTTAGAAGCACGTCCACGCGTAGGTTATTTTTATACGGGTAAAACTGGGGGGCAGCTATTATCTGAAGCTGTTAAGAAAATTAAAGTACAAGATTATCAATCTAGACCGGTTGTAATTGATAAAAATGTTTCCGTATACGATGCAATTTGTACGATGTTTTTAGAGGACGTTGGTACATTGTTCGTTGTAGATCAGATGACTCTATTAGTTGGTGTTGTGTCTCGTAAAGATTTATTAAGAGCGAGCTTAGGAAAGCAGGATTTAACCTCTCTTCCGGTTAATATTATCATGACAAGGATGCCAAACATTGCGATGTGTCGTAGAGAGGATTCTTTATATGATATTGCGATGGAATTAATAGAAAGACAGATTGATGCAATGCCAGTTGTAAAAGATACGAAACAAGGTTTAGAAGTGATTGGGCGAATTACAAAAACAAATATTACACGCGCGTTTGTAAATTTAGTAAATAACGAATAAGTGTAATTTGTTTAAAGTGAGGTAATGTAATGGATAATAAAATCGTATATGTCGTATCTGACTCTGTAGGGGAAACGGCTGATTTGGTTGTTCGAGCAGCAATGGGGCAATTCCCGTTTGCTCCTGATATTAGACGTGTACCGTATGTAGAAGATACAGGGACATTAAAAGAAGTGATTTCGATTGCTAAGAGTAATCAAGCACTTATATGTTTTACGTTAGTTAAGCCTGATATGCGCCAGTATTTAGTAACAGAGGCTGCAAAAGAAGGAGTAGAGGCATACGATATTATCGGCCCTCTTATTGATCAAATTGAAGAAATTACGGGGCAAGTGCCGAGATATGAGCCAGGTGTTGTCCGTAGGTTAGATGAAGAATACTTTAAAAAGATTGAAGCGATTGAGTTTGCTGTGAAGTATGATGACGGCAGAGATGCACGAGGTATTTTAAAAGCAGATATCGTGTTGATTGGTGTTTCGCGTACATCAAAAACACCACTTTCCCAATATTTAGCTCATAACAAACGCTTGAAAGTTGCGAATGTACCACTCGTACCAGAAGTTGACCCACCTGAAGAACTATATCAAGTGGCAAAAGAAAAATGTTTCGGTTTGAAAATTACGCCAGATAAGTTAAATCATATTCGAAAAGAACGATTAAAATCACTTGGATTAAGTGATGGAGCAACATATGCAAATATTAATCGTATTCAAGAAGAAATTGATCACTTTGAGGAAGTAATTAGTAAAATAAATTGCCAAGTAATCGATGTATCGAATAAAGCGATTGAAGAAACAGCAAATATTATTGTGAATGCAGTGCAAAACCAAAAAATGTTTTAGCACATTTACCAAAGGTGAATGTGCTTTTTTCGCTCGTGTGAAATATGATACCTATGGATTTTGTAATAGATTGTAGTGTAATGGTTATACTTATACTCCTTTGTCTTTTAGTATATTCAAGATGTGAGTTTGTCATCCTGAAATGTAAGATGAAAAAATAAAGGGATATGTAGCGTAGTTGAAGAAAATATATTATAATAAAAAATTGTGATAAAAACCTATATTTTACGTTTAGACTTTAATTTTTCAGAATAAACTAGGGATAGGATTTACGAAAAAGACATGTAATTACGTTAAATCGACAAAATCTATACAAGAAAACGCACATTATGGAAGGATTCACAGAAGGGATGTAGAATACAGAAATATGCAAAACATCAACAACATATTAGTTGGTGTAGATGTATATCCCGTGAAGGCTGAAATTGTGCAAGTTGGAGCGGAATTTCATGTCGGAATTTTGTTTGTCGCATCATATGCTCATCCTTTAAGGAAATAGCAAGGCAATTGGATCATTGTAGATACTGAACAAAATGGAGTTGATTGTTATATGGATCAACATGAAAAAGTTACAGATCTCAAGATCAAACAGTATATGTGGCTTGCTACTCTTCTTGTAAAAAGGTGTATATGTATTGTTTCTAAGAGATACATTTGTAACAGATGAGCAAATGTATACAATTTTATATAGCAAGTATGTATATGCGATTTATGCAGATAAAGGACCTATAGGAAAGGTTCAAAATCGTTTATACAATGTAATCGGCAACACTTTCTAACAAGTTTAGAAAAATATTGTCGAATTATAAAGGAATTTTTAAATTTATATCGAATACAAAATACGACACGGAGATGGAGTTATGGGGAACAGAATTCCCGAAGAAGTTGTTGAACAGATTCGGACATCATCCGATATTGTAGAAGTCATTGGTGAATACGTTCAACTTAGAAAACAGGGGCGTAACTATTTCGGCCTTTGTCCATTTCATGGTGAGAATTCTCCTTCATTCTCTGTTTCATCTGATAAGCAAATTTTTCATTGCTTCGGATGTGGAGAAGGTGGAAATGTATTTTCCTTTCTAATGAAAATGGAAGGACTGGCTTTTACCGAGGCTGTTCAAAAGCTAGGCGAAAGAAATGGAATTGCGGTTGCAGAGTATACATCAGGGCAAGGACAACAAGAAGAGATATCTGATGACACTGTCATCATGCAACAAGCTCATGAATTATTGAAAAAGTATTATCATCATTTATTAGTAAATACGGAAGAAGGAAATGAAGCACTTTCATATTTATTAAACCGTGGTATTACGAAAGAGATGATTGAGAAGTTTGAAATTGGTTATGCATCACCTGCTTGGGATGCAGCGACGAAAATTTTACAAAAAAGAGGTTTATCGCTGTCTAGTATGGAACAAGCTGGCCTTCTAATAAGAAGTGAGAAGGATGGTAGTCATTACGATCGCTTCCGTGGAAGAGTTATGTTCCCGATCTATACGTTACAAGGTAAGGTGATAGCGTTTAGTGGAAGGGCGTTAGGAGATGACACTCCGAAATATTTAAATAGCCCCGAAACGCCGATTTTTCACAAAAGTAAATTGTTGTATAACTTCCACCAAGCAAGACCGTTTATTAGAAAACGTGGGCAAGTGGTTCTTTTTGAAGGATATGCCGATGTACTAGCTGCGGTAAAAAGTGGTGTGGAAGAAGCTGTTGCGACAATGGGAACAGCTTTAACTGAAGAACAAGCAAAACTTCTGCGACGTAACGTTGAAACTGTTGTTCTTTGCTATGATGGTGATAAAGCAGGGCGAGAAGCGACGATGAAAGCAGGGCAATTATTGCTAAAAGTTGGTTGCCAAGTGAAAGTCACATCCTTGCCAGATAAGCTTGATCCTGATGAATATGTGCAACAATATGGGACTACCGCTTTTGAAAATCTTGTGAAATCAAGTATGAGTTTTGTTGGTTTTAAAATAAATTATTTGCGTTTAGGGAAAAATTTGCAAGATGAGTCTGGCAAAGAAGAATATGTGAAAAGTGTTTTAAAAGAGTTATCGTTGTTACAAGATGCGATGCAGGCAGAGTCATATTTGAAGTCATTGTCGCAAGAGTTTTCGTATTCAATGGAAACGCTTTTGAATCAATTGCACCAATATCGCAAAGAACAAAAGGTACAGCAAAAACAAATAAAGCAGGTTGCTAAACCGTCTCAAGTCGTTCAAACAAAACCGAAGTTAACAGGTTTTGAAAGAGCGGAAAGAGAAATTATTTACCATATGTTGCAAAGTGCAGAAGTAGCTGTTCGTATGGAATCCCATATAGAAGATTTTCATACAGAAGAACATAAAGGGATTTTATATGAACTATACGCATATTATGAAAAGGGAAATGAACCTTCAGTCGGAACATTTCTAAGTTGGCTCTCTGATGAAAAGTTGAAAAATATTATCACTGATATTTCGACGGATGAATTTATTAATCCAGAATACACAGAAGAAGTGTTGCAAGGCCATCTGGAGACGCTTAGACGGCATCAGGAAAAACTTGAAAAGATGGAGATCATCTTTAAAGTGAAACAAATGGAAAAAACAGATCCTGTAGAGGCTGCTAAATATTATGTAGCATATTTACAAAATCAAAAAGCGAGAAAATAGCTTTTTTGATAAAGTTTTAGTATAATGAATGTTTGTATCTCGCGTAAGGAGGGGAACAGATGGCTGACAAACCAGCTCGTTCTAAACAAATTGAAACTGAAATGACCCTTGAGCAAGTGAAAGAACAACTCACTGAGCTCGGAAAAAAACGTGGCGTTCTTACATATGAAGAGATTGCAGAACGCATGAATGGATTTGAAATTGAATCCGATCAAATGGATGAATACTATGAATATTTAGGTGAACAAGGCATTGACTTAGTTGGTGATAATGACAACGAAGAAGGCCCTAATAATCGCCAAATTACAAAAACAGAAGAAGAGTTTGACCTCAATGATTTAAGTGTACCACCTGGGGTTAAAATCAACGATCCTGTTCGTATGTATTTAAAAGAAATTGGTCGTGTAGACTTACTATCTGCAGAAGAAGAAATTCGACTTGCAACGCGTATTGAAGAAGGCGATGAAGAAGCGAAACGTCGTCTTGCAGAAGCAAACTTACGTCTTGTAGTAAGTATTGCAAAGCGCTACGTAGGCCGTGGTATGCTTTTCTTAGACTTAATTCAAGAAGGTAATATGGGTCTAATTAAAGCTGTTGAAAAGTTCGATTATCGTAAAGGTTTCAAATTTAGTACGTATGCAACTTGGTGGATTCGCCAAGCTATTACACGTGCGATTGCAGACCAAGCGCGAACAATTCGTATTCCAGTTCATATGGTTGAAACGATTAATAAGTTAATTCGTGTACAACGTCAATTATTACAAGATTTAGGTCGCGAACCGTCTCCTGAAGAGATTGGTGAAGAAATGGATCTTGCTCCAGAAAAAGTACGTGAAATCTTAAAAATTGCACAGGAGCCAGTTTCTCTTGAAACACCAATTGGTGAAGAAGATGACTCCCATTTAGGTGACTTTATTGAAGACCAAGAAGCAACATCGCCTGCGGACCATGCAGCCTATGAATTGCTAAAAGAACAATTAGAAGATGTGTTAGATACACTAACAGATCGTGAAGAAAATGTTCTGCGTCTTCGTTTCGGTTTAGATGATGGACGAACTCGTACGCTTGAAGAAGTTGGGAAAGTATTCGGCGTAACGAGAGAGCGTATCCGTCAAATTGAAGCAAAAGCACTTCGCAAATTAAGACATCCAAGTCGTAGTAAGCGTCTTAAGGATTTCTTAGAATAGGTTATTTTTTAAGTTTACTTCACCTTTGTGAAGTAAACTTTTTTATTTTGTTAATTTTTGTTAAAATTTAGCTATCGGCAACGATTACAATTTCTTGTAATTTATTTTACAGAATTGTCTTTTGATTTGCAAATGCTCATTTTTCGATTTTTCGATTAATTTTGTTTATTCTATACAAAAATATATGTAGAAAAGCGAAAAATATGATGAGAAACGTTAGTAATTATCGAAATAATAAGCTATATGACAATAAAAAACAATAAACTGAATTTATGGAATATTTCTAACAAGTAGTAGTTTACTCTTTTCTGATAGAGCGTTTTCAAGTACAATGGAAATGACTGAATCATCTAACTATTTAGGGGTATAGAGGGGGGAGAAGAGATATGAAACGTAATCCGCTGATTCCGTTCGCTCTTATTGCAGCATTGGGTATTATCGTTATGTTTGTATTTTCATTTCAGGGGCTAAATAAATCTAAAGAGTTAGCTGATGCAAAAAATGGCGGGAAGCCAGCACAAACAGCATCAAAACCAGAGGATATTGTGAAGCAAAGCTGTACGAGCTGCCACGGTGATCAGTTACAAGGGGCAGTAGGACCTAACTTACAAAAAATTGGTGGGAAACTTTCAAAGGATGAAATTAAAGAAATTCTTTCGAAAGGAAAGGGCAATATGCCTGCCAATATAGTTCCAGCTGATCAAGCCACTAAAGTAGCTGATTGGTTATCGAAGAAAAAATAAAGTTCCGTATGACAAGTCTTTTGCTTATGCAAAGGGCTTGTTTTTCTATATTTTCTAAAATACGATAAATGATAGAGAAGTGAATTGTTGTTATAGGCTTGCAACAACTACTATAAATTCATTATCATGGAGACAGACTGACAAGAGAAGGAGTAATGGAAATACATGAATGAAGTAAAGCTTTCAAAACGATTAGAAGAAGTTGTACGTGAAATACCGGTAGGATCTACAGTTGCTGATATTGGATCGGATCATGCGTATTTACCGTGTTATACAATTATAAATAATATTGCTACAAAAGCAGTTGCAGGAGAAGTTGTAGATGGACCATTTCGTTCTGCGCAAGCAACTGTGGCTGAAAGTGGTTTGCAAGATAAAGTAGACGTTCGTAAAGGGAATGGATTAGCTGTTATCGCGCCAGGAGAAGTAGATGTTATTACGGTTGCTGGAATGGGTGGAGCGTTAATTCGTGACATTTTAGAAAGTGGTAAAGAAAAATTAGAAGGTGTAACACGTTTAATTTTACAGCCGAATATTGCAGCGCATCATATTCGTGAATGGTTTGTTGAAAATGGTTGGGAGCTTATCCATGAAAAAATCGTAAAAGAAGATGGGAAAATTTACGAGATTTTAGTAGGAGAGCGAGGAAATGTCGAAGCACCTTACTCGGAAAATAAGCAAGCGGGATTGTTTATGGGGCCATTTCTAATAAAAGCGAAAAATGAAGCTTTTGGTGAGAAATGGGAAGGGGAATTGAAAAACTTCCAAAATATTTTAAAACAGTTAGAACGTGCGGCTAATTCTGAAGAAACAAAAGCGAAGCGTGCGGAAGTAGAAGCGAAAATGAAAATGATAGAGGAGGTTTTATCATGAGTAAAATTCCAAATGGCCATGAAATTATTTCTTTATTTGAAAGTATGTATCCGAAGCATCTGGCGATGGAAGGAGATAAAATTGGTCTGCAGATTGGAGCGCTTAATAAATCTGTACAACACGTATTGATTGCATTAGACGTAACGGAGGAAGTTGTGGAGGAAGCGATTCAATTAGGAGCGAATGTCATTATCGCGCATCATCCTTTAATTTTTAATCCGTTAAAAGCGATTCATACAGATAAAGCGTACGGAAGAATTATTGAAACGTGTATTAAAAATGATATTGCCATTTATGCAGCGCATACAAATGTGGATGTTGCCAAGGGCGGGGTAAATGATTTACTTGCTGAGGCGTTAGGGTTGCAAAATACAGAAGTTTTGGCACCGACATATGCAGAAGAAATGAAAAAAGTTGTTGTGTTTGTGCCAGTAACTCATGCAGAGGAAGTACGAAAAGCATTAGGAGACGCAGGTGCTGGTCACATCGGCAATTATAGCCACTGTACGTTTAGTAGCGAGGGTACAGGTACGTTTGTACCTCAAGAGGGGACAAATCCTTATGTAGGGGAAACTGGACAGTTAGAGCGCGTAGAAGAAGTGCGAATCGAAACGATTATTCCAGTTTCACTACAACGAAAAGTGATTAAAGCAATGGTAACGGCGCATCCATATGAAGAAGTAGCATATGATGTGTACCCACTTGATAACAAAGGCGAAACATTAGGGCTTGGAAAAATAGGATATTTACAAGAAGAAATGACACTTGGACAGTTTGCAGAACATGTAAAGCAATCATTAGATGTAAAGGGTGCACGAGTTGTTGGGAAATTAGATGATAAAGTGCGCAAAGTAGCTGTACTTGGTGGTGATGGTAACAAATACATCAATCAAGCTAAATTTAAAGGAGCAGATGTATATGTAACAGGTGACATGTATTATCATGTTGCTCATGATGCGATGATGCTCGGTTTAAATATAGTTGACCCAGGACATAACGTTGAAAAAGTAATGAAGCAAGGTGTACAAAAGCAATTACAAGAAAAAGTGGATGCAAAGAAACTCAATGTACACATTCATGCTTCGCAATTACATACAGATCCATTTACATTCGTATAAGAAAAATAAAAACCGTTGCTCATATAGGCAACGGTTTTTATTATTGTTCTTTTTTCACTTTTACACGAGGTAATATTTTTTGTAACGGTACTTTTCGAACTCTCTCCCATGTAGCGGGATTCATTGGGTCATATTGATCTAAGAAAGCGATAACTTCTTTTGTAATTGGAGTTGGAGTAGAAGCACCTGCTGTAACAGCTACGTTTTCTACACCTTGTAGCCACTCTAATTTAATCTCACTTACGTCTGCAACGCGGTATGCTTTCGTACCAGCGATTTCTTGTGACACTTGTGCTAAACGGTTTGAGTTGTTACTTTTCGGATCACCGACAACAATTGTTAAGTCTGCAACATCAGCTTGTTTAGCGACAGCTTCTTGGCGAACTTGAGTTGCTAAACAAATTTCTTTATGGAATTCTGCTGTTGGGAATTTTTTTTGAATGTCCTCCATTAAATGTTGAACATCCCATTGACTCATCGTTGTTTGATTCGTTACTAAAATTTTATCTGTTGGGATTTCTAATGTTTTTAAATCATCGGCTTTTTCGATAAGGTGAACGATGTCAGGTGCAATACCAACTGCGCCTTCTGGCTCTGGATGATTTTTTTTACCGATATAAATGACATGATACCCTTCCGCTTTCTTAGCTTCGATAAGGTCATGTGTCTTGGTAACATCTGGACAAGTGGCATCGATTGTTGTTAAACCTTTTTCTTTTGCGCGTTGTTTAACTTCTGGAGAAACACCGTGTGCAGTGAAAATAACAGTACCAGAATCAATTTTATCTAAAATTTCTAAGCGACTTGGACCGTCTAATGTGATGATTCCATCTTCTTCAAAAGCGTCTGTAACATGTTTATTGTGAACAATCATACCTAAAATATAAATGGGTCTCGGCAATGATTTATCTAATGCGGCGTTACGTGCAATTACCATTGCATCGACAACACCGTAGCAATAACCACGAGGGGAAATTTTAACAATTTTCATATGAGTAATCCTCTCCTTCTAAACAAGGGATACTTTTGTGCATAGTCTTTTACATTATAAAGGAGGAGTGGATAGAAAACAAAGGATTGTTACACATATAGTTTTGGTTTTGTTGCTGTTTTTTGAACAGGCTCCTCTCGTAATTCTTTTTCTATGACTGGCTCAATCACTATTTTTTTTCTTTTTCTTTTTTTTTGTGGAGGAGGCGGAGTTGCTACCTCAACCTTTTCTGTTATGTCTTCAGCCTGATTTTTAGTTGAATCTTCTTCCGTACTTTTTCCAGAGGTGAGGATTTTAACAATGCTTGGTAGGTTACGCATAATAGGGCCGTACTGTTCGACGACAGGGCTTACAGATTGAACGACTTGGGATACTTTTTCTATATTGTTTATCATATTAGTTGGATTCGAAATTAAATTCGCAAAAAAACTGCCGATGCCGCTACTGGATGCTGCTGTAGTTGCTACACCGCCGCGCGTTTCGTTTGATTCGTACATTTGAGGGGGAATCATTTGCTCTGGATGCTGCTGCATGTATGGTTGATATTGCTGTGAGTACTGCTGTGGGTATTGCTGTTGATATTGGGGTTGATATTGTTGCCGATATTGAGGTGGTGGTTGCTGGTGCTGGTGCATCATTGGTGGCGGTCCTTCCATTTGTCGATAAGGCGGAACCATTTGCATGTAAGGTTCGGTTGGATCGTGTTTTTTAAAGAGTTTAGCAAGGAACCCTTTCTTTTTTTGTGCCATCGGTGGTAGTTGTGGAATTGGATATGGTGTATAAGGTTGCTGCCCTTGATTTGGATACATTTGTCTTGTGGGGGATTTTGGAAACATGTGAGAAATCCTCCTTTCTTCAGTTAGGTATATACACATACAATATGCAATAAGGGGGAAGAAGGTTAGTTTTTGAAGGGGAAACCTAAACTAAAGATGGATTTTACTTGTAGATTTCGATATAATGTAGACTTGACTGATTTGTGCGCGCAGTAGAAATTTAGAAAGAAGGTGTAATTTATGACACAACAAACTTTTACACAGTATGATTTTAAACCATTTTTAATAGATGCAGTTCGTGAACTACGCTTTACAGAGCCGACAGGAATTCAGCAGAAAATTTTCCCGGTCGTGAAAAAAGGTGTAAGTGTAATTGGACAATCCCAAACAGGTTCTGGGAAAACACATGCATACTTACTTCCTACATTGAACAGAATTAATGCAAGCCGTGAAGAAGTACAACTTGTTATTACAGCACCTACTCGTGAGTTAGCACAACAAATTTACGAAGAGATTGTGAAATTAACAAAATTCTGTGCGGAAGATCAAATGATTACAGCGCGTTGTTTAATTGGTGGAACTGATAAACAACGTTCAATTGAAAAGTTGAAAAAACAACCTCATATCGTAGTTGGGACACCAGGACGTATTAAAGACTTAGTAGAAGAACAAGCATTATTTGTTCATAAAGCAAATACGATTATTGTCGATGAAGCTGACTTAATGCTTGATATGGGATTCATTCACGATGTAGATAAAATTGCAGCACGCATGCCTAAAAACTTGCAAATGCTAGTTTTCTCTGCAACAATTCCTCAAAAACTAAAACCGTTTCTGAAGAAATATATGGAGAATCCAGAGCATATTCATATCAATCCAAAACAAGTTGCAGCTGGAAACATTGAACACTATTTAGTGCCTTCTAAACATCGTAATAAAATTGATTTAGTGAATAAAATGCTACTTCAATTTAAACCGTATTTAGCAGTTGTTTTCACGAATACGAAAAAGATGGCAGATCAAGTTGCTGATGGATTAATGGAACGCGGCTTAAAAGTTGGACGAATTCACGGGGATTTATCACCACGTGATCGTAAAAAAATGATGAAACAAATTCGTGACCTTGAATTCCAATATATTGTTGCGACTGATTTAGCAGCACGTGGTATTGATATTGAAGGAATTAGCCATGTTATTAACTATGAGCTACCATCAGATTTAGATTTCTTCGTTCACCGCGTTGGAAGAACAGCACGTGCGGGGCATTCTGGTATTGCAGTGACGATTTATGATCCAGCAAACGAAGAAGCGTTAGATAGCTTAGAAAAACAACGTCATATCGAGTTTAAACATGTAGATTTACGCGGAGATGAGTGGGCGGATTTAGGTGAGCGTCGTCGTCGTAAGAGCCGTAAAAAACCAAATGACGAACTTGATGTTATGGCAACGAAAGTTATTAAAAAACCGAAAAAAGTAAAACCAAACTATAAACGTAAACTTGCAACAGAACGTGACAAAGTGAAGAGAAAATATAGCAATAAAAAAAGATAAGGGGTTTCCCTTATCTTTTTTTAATCCCGCTAATTTAAATGAAGAGTATAGTCTGTTTAAATACTCATATAAATTTGTGTAGTGCGTCTTTTGTGAACAAACAATTCACTACATATTTCTACAAATTATGCTATCATTATATCTATTGTATATTGAAGAGGTGATTGTATGTTAAAGATTGGATCTCATGTTTCCATGAGTGGTAAGAACATGTTATTAGCAGCAAGTGAAGAGGCTGTTTCATACGGTGCAACAACGTTTATGATTTATACAGGTGCACCGCAAAATACACGAAGAAAACCAATTGAAGAATTGAACATAGAAGCAGGAAGAAAACATATGGAGCTGAATGGTATTGAGGAAATTATCGTCCATGCGCCGTATATTATTAATGTTGGGAATACGACGAAGCCAGAAACATTCCAATTAGGTGTAGACTTCCTTCGTATGGAAATTGAAAGGACATCGGCATTAGGTGTAGCGAACCAAATTGTTCTTCACCCAGGAGCGCACGTTGGTGCTGGAGCAGATGCTGGTATTCAACAAATTATTAAAGGGCTTAATGAAGTATTAACGCCAGAACAGACGGTTAACATTGCGTTAGAGACGATGGCAGGAAAAGGAACAGAATGTGGTCGTAGCTTTGAAGAAATTGCAAAGATCATTGATGGCGTAAAATATAATGAAAAGCTATCTGTATGTTTTGATACGTGTCATACGCACGATGCAGGATATGATATTGTAAATGACTTTGACGGTGTATTAAACGAATTTGATAAGATCGTTGGTGTGGATCGTTTGCAAGTACTTCATATTAATGATAGTAAAAATGTACGCGGAGCAGGAAAAGACCGTCATGAAAACATCGGATTTGGTCACATTGGGTATAAAGCGTTGCATCACATTGTACATCATCCACAGTTAATGCATGTACCAAAAATTCTTGAAACACCGTATGTAGGGGAAGATAAAAAAGATAAGAAGCCACCATACAAATTGGAAATCGAAATGCTGAAAAACGGTACTTTTGATGAAGGGCTTCTTGAAAAAATTAAAGCGCAATAAGGAGGGGATTTCCCCTCCTTATTTTAGTAATTGCTGAAATAATGTATTTACTTGTTGGGCAGTGGCAGGGGAAGTTACTTTTGCAATCTGTTTTAAGAGCTCTAGTCGCTCGTTGTTATCGTAAATATTAATATTTTTACCTTTCATAAGTAAAACGATTTGGTCAGCTTGTGCAGTCGTAATAGAAACTTCATATTCTTTGCTATATTTTAATAACTCTTTTGTAGAAATATGATTTAATTTTTTATTAACAATTTGTTTAATGAGGTTCATCTTATTATCCTCCTTCAAGCGTTCTTCTATCGAAATATATGAGCATATAGCTTGTACATATTCGTATGGAGTTTCTTTTTTCATGAGGAAAAGAAGCGTATGTTATAATATAAGGACAAAACTACAGAAAAAAGAGTAAAGGGAGGACCTATGGAGCAAAAGCAACATCGAAAAGAAAGTGTTATTCATCTCATTTATCGTTTAGTTATGATTATTTTTGGGGCAGCGTGCGCGGCGGTAGCGATTGAACTATTTTTAATGCCAAATAAAATTATTGATGGTGGAATTATTGGTATTTCTCTTATATTAGATTATCTTACTCCTAATATTTGGTGGTTAAGTTTTTCTACTTTAGTCGTTGTTCTCAATATCCCATTTATGTATTCGGGTTATAAGCAAATTGGAAAAACATTTATGTTATCTTCGGCATTTGGTATTGTAGCGTTAGCATTCATTGAGTCAACGTTACATGCGGTGCCACCGTTTACAACAGAGCCTATTTTAGCGACTGTGTTTGGTGGTCTTATTTTAGGTCTTGGTGTTGGACTTGTAATTCGTCATGGTGGATCGTTAGATGGAACTGAAATTATGGGGATTTTATTAACTAAGAAATTACCGTTCTCTGTTGGTGAATTCGTAATGTTTGTGAACTTATTTATTTTTGCATGGGCAGCATTTGTGTTTGGTGTGGAACAAGCGATGTATTCTGTTATGACGTACTATATTGCATTTAAAACAATCGATACAGTAATTCAAGGGCTAGATGAAACGAAAGCAGTTTTAATTGTATCTGATCAATATGAGGAAGTATCAAATGCGATTTTACATCGACTCGGCCGTGGAACTACAAAGCTTGTAGCAAAAGGTGGTTACACGGATAAAGAAAAAGAAGTTATTTATGCAGTTGTAACGCGTCTAGAAGTAACGAAGTTAAAGTCAATTGTGCATGAAATTGATGAAAATGCGTTTGTTACGATTATGAGCACGCAAGAGACAAATGGTGGTAAGTTTAAATCGGCTATTCACTAAACGTATATAGGAATATTTTTCGAAAGCAGAGAATTTTTCTCTGCTTTTTGTTATAATAGTAAGGTTTCTTGAAAAAATAGATATATTTTAGGCAGATTGGTTTACAACTATAATAAGCTGTACTATAATTCAAATAGATATAAATCGGAATCATTCTGAATTAAAATAGGTGAGATGCTATGAATAATATATTAGAGATTGAAGGTTTAACATTCCGATACGAAGATCGGAATGTGTTAGAAAATATTAATTTGCAAGTTCCGAAGGGAGCTTTTTTAGGTTTAGTGGGACCGAATGGTTCAGGTAAATCAACTTTACTTAAGTGTTTATTAGGCGTTTTAAAGCCAAAAGAAGGAAGCATTCGTGTGTTTGGCGTTGATAGTAAGAAGTTTAAGGAATGGAATAAAGTTGGTTATGTGTCCCAAAAAGCAAATAGTTTCAATTCTGGTTTTCCAGCAACTGTTTCTGAAGTTGTGTCAATGGGACTTGTTTCGAAAAAAGGGCTTTTTCGCTTTTTCACAAAAGAGGATAAGAAAAAGGTAGAAAAAGCAATTGCTGATGTAGGGATGAGTGAGTTTCAAGGTCGTAATATTGGAGAGCTTTCTGGTGGACAGCAACAGCGTGTATTTATTGCTCGTGCGCTCGTTAGTGATCCTGAATTGCTTATTTTAGACGAGCCTACTGTTGGAATCGATGTAAAAAATGTGGAAAGTTTTTACGAAATATTAGAGGATTTAAACAAAAGGCTCGGGATCACATTAATTCTTGTTACTCATGATATGGGAGCTGTTACCGAAAAAGTAACACATGTTGCATGTCTAAACCAACATCTACATTTCCATGGAAATGTAGAGAAGTTCCGAGAGTTAGAAGATGCAGAAATGTCCGTCTTATATAGGCATCATGTTCATCGTTTAGAACACGAACATGAGCATCACGGGAGGATATAATGATACAAGATTTTTTACAATATGACTTTTTACGTAATTCTTTATACGCAGGTATTTTAATTGGACTTGTTGCACCGCTAATAGGTGTGTTTGTTGTTATTCGTCGTTTATCTCTTATTGCGGATGCATTAAGTCACGTGACGTTATCAGGTATTGCAGCAAGTTTATTACTTGAAAAAACCATTTTTACAGGTGGATTTTTAAACCCCTTATATATGGGGATGGTTTTTTCAATTGGTGGAGCGCTATTAATCGAAAAGTTAAGAACTGTATATAAGCACTATCAAGAATTAGCAATTCCGATTATCCTTTCGGCAGGGATGGGAGTTGGAGTTATTTTCATTTCACTTGCAAATGGATTTAACACAGACTTATTTAGTTATTTATTTGGTAGTGTCAGTGCTGTAACAAGTACGGATTTAATTATTATTGGGATTGTAGCAATTGTTGTTGTTGCGACAATTATTTTATTATATAAAGAGCTGTTTCTACTATCATTTGATGAGGAATACGCAGTATCAACTGGTTTAAGAGCGAAATGGATTCACTTTATTTTCATTATATTAGTTGCTCTTGTCATTGCAGTATCAATGCGTGTAGTAGGGGTTCTTCTCGTATCATCATTAATGACGTTACCAGTTGCAGCAAGTATTCGTATTGCTAAAGGATTTAAACAAACAATTTTCTTTTCCATTTTATTTGGTGAAATTGCAGTAATTGGTGGAATGTTTGCTTCGTATCAACTTGATCTAGCACCAGGTGGTACAATTGTTATGATAGCAGTTCTTATTTTAATCGGTGCGATTTTATGGAAGAAGAAAAAAACTGCATAAAGTAGGGATAGGTATGAATCTAACAGAAGCTTTACGCCTAATGAAAGAAAAAGGATACAAACATACTGGAAAAAGAGAAGAGATGCTCAGATTATTTGCAGCACATAATCGTTATTTAACTGCGAAAGACGTTTTAGAGCATATGAAAGACGATTATCCAGGGCTTAGTTTTGATACGATTTATCGTAACTTAACAGTTTTTGCTGAGATTGGTGTTTTAGAACAAACGGAATTAAATGGTGAAAAACATTTTCGTTTTACTTGTTCTATTATGGAACATCATCATCATTTTATTTGTTTGGATTGTGGGGGGACGAAAGAGATTACTTCCTGCCCAATGGATTTTATGAATAAAGATTTTACTGGTTATGAAGTAACGGGTCATAAGTTTGAAATATATGGTCGTTGTCCAAAATGTGCAAAGTAAAAGCTCGTCGGTTATATAACTGACGAGCTTTTTTACGTAGAAAAGAAGGTTGCTCACAAATATTGTGGCAACCTTCTTTTTATTGTTCTTGTGTCTCTTTTTCTTTTTCTCGTTCAGCAGCCATTTCAGCAGCAATTACGTCGATTTCTTTTTTCAGTTCTTCTACCATTGTTTCTTCTGGTACTTTACGAACGACTTGCCCTTTACGGAATAATAATCCCTCTCCACGTGCACCGGCAATACCGATATCAGCTTCACGAGCTTCACCAGGACCATTTACAGCGCAACCAAGTACTGCAACTTTAATTGGTACTTGAAGTGTAGAGATGTATTCTTCTACTTCGTTAGCGATGCTAATTAAATCGATTTCAATACGACCACAAGTTGGACAAGAGATAAGTGTTGCTGCGTTAGACGCAAGACCGAATGATTTTAATAGTTCACGAGCAACTTTTACTTCTTCAACTGGATCAGCACTTAATGAAATACGCAGTGTATTTCCGATGCCTTTACTTAAGATTGCTCCAAGACCAGCGGCACTTTTTACAGTTCCAGCAAACAATGTTCCGGATTCTGTAATACCTAAATGTAATGGGTAATCAAAAGCGCGAGCAGCTTTCTCGTATGCTTCGATTGCTAAGTTAACATCAGAGGCTTTCATAGATACGATAATATCGTGGAAATCTAAGTCCTCTAAAATTTTAATATGATGTAGCGCACTCTCAACCATACCATCAGCAGTTGGGTATCCATACTTTTCTAAAATGTGACGCTCTAATGAACCAGCGTTTACACCGATACGGATTGGAATACCGCGCTCTTTTGCTGCATTTACAACAGCTTCTACTTTATGGCGACGACCAATATTACCTGGATTGATACGTACTTTATCAATGCCACCTTCGATTGCTTTTAAAGCAAGGCGATAATCAAAATGAATATCAGCAACAAGTGGAATGTTGATTTGTTTTTTTATATCAGCAATAGCATTAGCTGCGCGTTCATCTGGAACGGCAACACGGACGACTTGACAGCCAGCTTCTTCTAAACGCTTGATTTCGGCAACTGTTGCTTCAACATCATGTGTTTTTGTTGTTGTCATACTTTGTATAATTAATTCATTATTACCGCCAATTGTTAAATTACCGACTTTAACTGGACGTGTTTTTGTACGATGAGTCATTTCATTCACGAATAGATCGCTCTCCTTATAAAAGAAGTTTCTTATTTAGTCCCTCATATCAATGATAGTATACGTGATATAGGGCTATAGAAACCGAAGTACTCGGTTTCACTTTTACTATTGTATCAGCGCCTTTATGTAATTGACAAGGATTAAGTGATAGCTTATTGATATAACGGGAATTTATAAGACTTTCCAATTTGTATTTTTGTAGCAGATGTACTTTTGTTTAATTGTTTAAAGTCGTCAATGACTTTTTCTATGGAAGGAATTTTTTTCTTGTTAATTTGTTCTGTAATAGAAAGAACTGTCTCACCAGTTTTTACTTCAATTGTTTTATAAGATACATCCGTTTCTTTTTCTGTTTTGTTCTCTTTATTTTGTTGGTTGTCTGTATTTTCTTTTTTAATCGTTTGGGCAGCAGTTGTTTTTTTATATGAACTTAACATCGGTAAAGTACCGATTTTTATATCGTAATAAAATATATAACCGAGAACAAGCACGAATAGGAATATACCTAACCTCTTCATATTCTTCACTCCTTTGCTAGGAATATATGCTTGTCCAAAAAAAAAATGCCTATTTAGGCATTTTTTTCGTTCTTATTTTTCTTTCGGTCTTGGAACTTCTTTAATTGTTAAGTACAGAACGATTAAAGCAACAGCGATATAAATGAACGTTGCCCCAGGTACGACGATTTTGAATAAGTCCATAATCATGAAGAAAATGGTTGGGATTGTGTAACTGTACGCAGTCAGTGTCCAAACTTGTTTATAGGATAATTTACGTTGACCGCTCATGGCAGAACCGATGAAGGCCAGTAAAGTTACTCCTACAAAAGTGATAAATAGTTGGAATAGGTACACTAAAAATCCGATGACAAATAGTAAAATTGGGTAAATATTATCGAATAAAGAAATGAATTCTTGTAGATCTTTTTTCTCAAGAGATGCACCTAACAAATCGTTATAAGAATACGTTTGTGTTTGACCATTTCCCATAGAGACTACTTTATCTTTTAAAACAAATAAACCTGTTTTATTTTGATATTTTTCTAGGTCTGTTGAATTTGGATCAAATACGAAAAGTGCATTTCCTTCTTCTTTTTCAATAGGTTGATCAATATCGGCTTTTAGTTCGCCATTTTCAATTTTAAAATCAGGTAAATCTTTATCGATGACTTGATTTACCATGTTTACACTATCTTGGATAAAGCTACCGTACAAGAAAGTTCTTGGAATAGTAGTAATTAAGCAAAGTAGCATAATATACAAAATGGTTTTACCGATTTTTTGAAAACGGAATAGCGCCATATCTTTAGGCGAGTATATGCTTTTTACGAATTGGGTAAATATGGACATAGATTCACTTCCTTTATGTATGTATAGAATCATTGTAACGTAGGAATCTAGAGAATCTCAAGATATATTATATTTACATATAGTGGAGATAACTAAATTTCTTCTTATTAACTTTCTTCTTTTAAATGAGAAAAATACAATTGACACTTTTCTTTTCTATATGGTAAATTTATCTTACATTTCTTAAACGATATATCCGATAGGAATTCCTTTATTTGATATGTTGTTACATACATAATTGTGGACCCTTAGCTCAGCTGGTTAGAGCAGACGGCTCATAACCGTCCGGTCGTAGGTTCGAGTCCTACAGGGTCCATATCCATTTCGCATGTTTATATGTTAGCAGGAAGCTTCCTTGTAGAAGGAAGCTTTTTTTACGGAATATATGAGCATTTTAATTGAAAAGAAGTGGGAATTTTGCTACTTTAATGATAGCAAGACAATGTGATTTATTTGTTTGCACCCTATGGCAATTAGGGTAGAATGAAGTTGTATGTCACTTAAGTGGCAATACATAAACTGGGAGGAATATAACAATGGCAAAACACGAATTACCAAATTTACCTTATGCGTATGATGCTTTAGAGCCTCACTTTGACAAAGAAACAATGAACATCCATCATACAAAACATCACAACACTTACATTACAAACTTAAACGCTGCTTTAGAAGGTCATGCAGAATTAGCTGACAAAAGCGTAGAAGAATTAGTTGCAAACTTAAACGAAGTACCAGAAGCAATCCGTACAGCAGTACGTAACAATGGTGGCGGACATGCTAACCATACATTCTTCTGGACAATCCTATCTCCAAACGGCGGAGAACAACCTGTAGGTGAACTTGCAACTGCAATTGAAGCAAAATTCGGTAGCTTCGATGCATTCAAAGAAGAATTCGCAAAAGCTGGTGCAACTCGCTTCGGTTCTGGTTGGGCTTGGTTAGTAGTAAACAATGGTGAGCTAGAAGTAACAAGCACTCCAAACCAAGATTCTCCTTTAACTGAAGGTAAAACGCCAGTTATCGGTTTAGATGTTTGGGAGCATGCTTACTACTTAAACTACCAAAACCGTCGTCCAGACTACATCGGTGCATTCTGGAACGTTGTAGATTGGAACGCTGCTGAAAAACGTTACCAAGAAGCAAAATAATTGTAATAAATATAGAAAAAAGCTAGGGGAGAACCCCTAGCTTTTTTCTATGCTTTCCTTTTACATAATTGGGCTTGTCTTTGGAAGACTAGAACATGAAGTAAAGGAGAGTTGTGTATGAAGTGGAAACATATAATTGGTGACGTTGAAGTGAATCGGGATTTAGTGTTATTGCTCCTTATAGGAGGTTTATACACGCTCGCAATTTCTTTATCGAATACGTTTGTAAATATTTATTTATGGAAACAAACACAAAATTATGTGAATCTTGGCTTGTATAATTTGGCCAGCGTTATATTACAGCCTCTCACATTTCTTGTAGGGGGAAAATTAGCGAAACGTATCGATCGCTCGATTTTATTACGAATAGGAGTAGGAACGCTCGCAATTTTTTTTATTGTTGTCTTAGTAGCGGGGAAAAGTGCTTCTCAGTATATTTTATTAATGGGGGCTCTTTTAGGAGTAGGATACGGTTTTTACTGGTTGGCTTTTAACTTATTGACATTTGAAATTACAGAACCAGAAACAAGAGATTTCTTTAATGGGTTTCTTGGACTTCTTACATCCTTCTCTGGGATGATCGGACCAATAGCAGCAGGATACACAATTTCACGTATGGAGAAATGGAGTGGTTATACTGTTATATTCTTTCTTTCATTAGTTCTATTTGCAATTGCTGTCGTCTTAAGCTTCTTTTTATCTAAAAGAGAATGTGAAGGGCGTTATGAAATCGTGCAAGTATTGAAAGAACGACGGATTGATAAAAACTGGGGAAAGATTACACGAGCTCATTTTTTCCAAGGATTGAGAGAAGGAACGTTTATTTTTGTCATTTCAGTATATGTTTATTTAGCAACTAATAGTGAGTTCGCATTAGGGAAATATAGTTTAGTGAACTCTGCTGTATCCTTTGTATGTTATTACTTAGTTGCTCGTATGTTAAAGAAGGAGTGGCGAAAAAAAGCAATTTTACTTGGAGGCATTATTTTATATGCTGTCGTCTTTTTAGTTATTTTCAATGTTACATACACGAAATTACTTATTTATGCGGCATGTATTGCGATTGCATATCCTATTTTACTTGTTCCGTATGGATCAATGACATATGACGTAATTGGTAGAGCGAAAAATGCGAGAGAATGGCGTGTGGAATATGTCGTTGTTCGGGAGCTGTGGTTAAACGCCGGAAGAATCTGTTCCATTTTAAGTTTTTTATGTGCTGTACTATTCTTTCCACCTGAAAAAAGTTTACCTTACTTATTATGTATTTTAGGTGCTGGACATTTTCTTATTTATTTTGCAGTTAAAAATGTCAAATATGATGAGGGAAATGCGAGTAAAACAAGTGTTGTAACGCAAGGAAACGCGCAAAACCAAACTGAACCAGAAGGTTAACTTCTCGTTTGTTTTATGCTAGAATAGAAAAAGATGTAAGACAGCAGTGAGGACACCTGTATGAAGGTGTCCCTTTCACATTACATAGCTGTTGGTAGAGGGGGTTTGTATGAGCAAGAAGCAGAAGCAAAATAAGAAAAAGACCCACGTTCCTTTTCGGTTAAACGTGCTGTTTTTCTGCGTGTTTTTAATGTTCTCCGCGGTTATTGTAAGGCTCGGATATGTACAAATTGTTCGCGGTGAAGAATATAAGAATGAAGTGGAGAAGAAAGAAAACTCAACGATAAGTAATCCTGTACCGCGTGGGAAAATATTTGACCGTTATGGGCGACCTGTAGTAGATAATGCAGCCATTCGTACTATTACATTTACAAAAATGAAAGGATCAACTGCAGAGGATCGCTTAGAAACAGCGAAAAAGCTAGCAGATTTGATTGAAGTACCGACAGATAAATTAACAGATCGCGATAAAAAAGATTATTGGCTTGCTATGCATAAAGAGGAAGCTAAAGAAAAAATTACGAATAAAGATCGTCAAGAGTTTAAAGATAAAAAAATTGATGATAAAGAATTAGACGAGCGTCAGCGCAGTCGTGTAACAGAAGAAGAGATTAATCAATTATCCGCAAAAGATCTAGAAATACTAGCGATTAAGAGTAAGATGGATGGCGGATATGCAATGACACCTCAAGTTATTAAAAAGGATGCTACAGAAAAGGAATATTCGATTATTAGTGAAAACCTAGCAGCATTACCAGGTGTAGATACAAATGTTGATTGGGATCGAAAATATACGTACGATGATTTATTCCGAAGTGTACTTGGTGGGGTGTCGACATCTGATGAAGGCTTACCGAGAGAAAGACTAGATTACTATCTTGTCCGTGATTATAATCGGAATGATCGAGTAGGCAAAAGTTATCTTGAACAACAGTATGAAGATAGCCTGCACGGTACGAAAGCAGAAGTTAGAAATGTTACAGATAAAAACGGTAATATTTTAGAAACGATTAATGTATCAAAAGGGCAAAGTGGTAATGACCTGAACTTAACAATTGATATGGAATTACAAAAGCGTGTGGAAGATATTCTTGCGAAGAATTTAATGAGATTTAAAGGAAGCGAACCTCTTTTAGATCGCGCATTCGTTGTAATGATGAATCCGAAAAATGGTGAAGTTTTATCCATGGCTGGGAAACAATTAGTTAATGAAGATGGTCAAACGAAAGTAAATGACTTTGCATTAGGTACTATGACAAGTTCTTATCCGATGGGGTCAACTGTAAAAGGTGCAACAGTACTTACTGGATATCAAACTGGTGCGATTCAACCAGGGGCAGTACAATTGGATGAACCAATTAAATTAAAAGGTACACCTACGAAGTCGTCTTGGAAAACGATGGGATATATTAATGACCTTACAGCTTTAAAAATGTCTTCTAACGTTTATATGTTTAAAACAGCGATGAATATCGCTGGTGTTCAATATGTGAGAGGTGGTACGTTAGATATACCTCAAAAAGCATTTGATACGATGCGTTATTATTTCGGACAGTTTGGACTTGGTGTAAAAACAGGAATTGATTTACCGAATGAATCTGCTGGTCAGATGGGTAGAAGTAGTCAACCAGGTTTCTTACTAGATTTATCAATTGGACAGTATGATACGTATACACCGCTTCAATTAGCGCAATATATTTCGACGATTGCCAATGGCGGATATCGTATGCAACCACAAGTTGTAAAAGAAATTCGTCAACCGGCAGTGAAACCAGATGAGGTTGGGAAAGTTGTTCAATCTATGGAACCGAAAGTATTAAATCGTGTTGATATGCCAGAATCGCAAATTAAACGTGTTCAAGAAGGATTTAGACAAGTGTATAATGATTCAGGTGGTACAGCTACCAAATACTTTACAGGTGCAAAATATAAAGCGGCAGGGAAGACAGGTACCGCGCAAACTGTGTATGGCGGAGATAAAGAGATTGGTAGAAAAGCAAACGGTGAACGTGTGGAAACATATAACTTAACATTAGTAGGTTATGCGCCACTTGAAGATCCAGAAGTAGCATTCTCTGTTGTCGTTCCATGGGTACATGATGATAAGACTGGTATTAATGGATATATTGGTCGTGAAATTATGGACGCCTACTTTGATTTAAAAAACCAAGAAGTAAATGGTGAAGCTCCAAAAGATGATAAAAACAATAAAAATAAAGATCAAGATGATGAATAAAAAAATTTTTAAAAAGCACACTATCTGAAAAGATAGTGTGCTTTTTTTATGGTTTATGCATATCGTGTAATAAATGTGGACAAGTATACAATATTGGGAAACACGCGGCCTTATAAATAATACTTGTATATGATGAGATAGGGGATAACTGTTTTATAGGGGAATTATCAGAGAAAATGAATAACTACTACCGATTAAAATTGTATCCCGCTATTAACGGGCAGTAAGACCCCCATCTCAAAATTCAGCGAAAGTAAAAAAGTTAGGTGGGGGTCGGGCTGTCCGTAAAAGCCCGATTGGTGAGGGCTGATTAAAGTTTCACTTTATCGTATGTTGATTTTTGTGGAACTTTACAAAACTTTTACAAACAATTAAAACCGAATTAATAGTTTAGCAGTATTCTTATATCTGTAATCCTGTTATTTCCGGTTACTTCTAGGAGGAAGAACACGTGAAATGGATGCGTACACCGATTATAATTTTCGTACTATCGATATGGTTCCTCTGTTTTGAAATGTCTACTGCATTTGCTTTAAATGATATGGGAGAAGTGAGAGTTGATGGATCCTCAACGGTTTTTCCTATTATAGAAGCAGTAGCGGAGGAATATACAAAGGTGCATCCAGACGTGAAAATTTCCATCAGTGTTTCTGGAACTGGAGGAGGATTTAATCGTTTCAGTAAAGGAGAAGTAGATATAAATAATGCTTCGAGAGTAATGAAACAAGTCGAGAAAAATGAGATGAAGAAAAACTCTATTCAGTTCACACCTTTTGAGGTCGCTAACGATGGTCTTACAATCGTTGTGAATCGGCACAATACATGGGTAGACGATATGTCAGTAGACGAGTTACGTTTACTGTGGAGTGAAAATGGAAGAGAGAAGCGATGGTCACAAATTCATTCAACATGGCCACGTGAACAAGTGAAGTTTTATGCACCAGGCGTAGACTCTGGTACTTATGATTATTTTCAAAATGTCATCTTACAAAATCATCGCATTGTAAAAAAGGTCTCTTTGTCTGAAGATGATCAAGTTATTATGCAAGGGGTAATGAATGATAAACATGCCATTGCTTTTGTAGGATATGCTTATTATATGGCTAATCGAGATAAGGTGAAAGCAATAAAAGTGAATGGTGTATTTCCGACGAAAGAGACCATTCAGTCAGGTAAGTATAAGCCGTTATCTAGGCCGCTACTTACTTATGTGAATAATGCATCTATCCGAAATAAAATGAATGTAGCAAACTATGTTGAGTTTATGATTCAGCATGTTGGTAACCTCGCTGAAGAGGTCGGGTATGTAAAATTACGAAAAGAAAAATACAATGAACAGCTGCGTATGTTAACAGAAATAAAAAGGTAATGTCAGGGTGGAAAGGGGTTTTCATCTTTGGCTCATAATGACAAAAGTCAAATTACATTTTCTGTACAACATTTGATTGAAAGAAATACAAAACAAAGAAAAAAAACGCAGCGAATCAATCGAATAATGCCTTTGTTACTAAAAATAATTGCTAGCGTTTCTATTGCTACGACACTTGGAATTGTTTTTACGCTCTCTAATGAAACAATCATGTTTTTTCAAAAAATATCATTGTACTCCTTTTTGACGGAGAAAGAATGGTTACCGTTTTTTGAAAATCCTAAATTCGGTATATTACCACTTATATGTGGAACGTTCCTTGTAACAGCAATCGCTATGTTTGTAGCAATTCCTATTGGTTTAGCGTGTGCCGTATTTTTAAGCGAATATGCTTCAAATAGTGCACGGAAAATATTAAAGCCGATGTTAGAGCTATTAGCAGGTATCCCGACAATTGTATATGGTTTTTTTGCATTAACAATTGTTACGCCGCTTTTACAAAGGGTTATACCAGATTTACAATTTTTTAATGCGATTAGCCCAGGAATCGTTATCGGATTTATGATGATGCCTACAGTTGCATCTTTATCTGAAGACGCGATGAGAGCTGTGGCGAAAGGGACGAAAGAAGCTTCATTAGCACTGGGAGCGACGCGGTTTGAAATGGTAAAACAAGTGGTGTTTCCGTCCGCTTTTACAGGGATTATGGCAGCAATTATATTAGCGGCTTCGCGTGCAATTGGTGAAACGATGATTGTTGTAATTGCGGCAGGATCCACACCAAATGTATCGCTTGATCCGACACATTCTATTCAAACGTTAACAGCCTATATTGTGCAAGTAAGTTTAGGTGATGCTCCGCATGGAACGATTACGTATTACAGCATGTATGCTGTAGGTGCAACATTATTTTTGTTTACTTTTATTATGAACATCATTTCGCAGTCAATTATGCGCCGTTTTAGGAGGATGACATAATATGCGGATGTTGAATCATAAAAAAATACAAAAAAACATGGCATCACGCTTTTTAAAAGATCGAATTTACAAATTGTTATTTTATATAGCGATTTTATTTTCAATCGTAATTTTGTTTGTGTTACTGTTTCAAATTGTTGAAAAAGGTATAAGCTATCTTTCAATAGATTTCTTTACAAATTTCGCTTCACGTAATCCGAAAGAAGCTGGTATTGCTGCAGCTTTGTCAGGGACAATATTATTTATGAGTATTGTTATACCTGTTTCTTTTATATTTGGAGTTGGAACAGCCCTTTATTTAGAGCAATATGCGAAGGAATCTCTATTTAAAAAAATAGTAGAGATTAATAATCAAACGTTAGCAGGAGTACCATCCGTTGTCTTTGGATTGCTTGGTTTAACTATTTTTGTATATGCTCTTCATTTAGGAGAGAGTATAGTTGCAGCAGCACTGACGATGAGTTTACTCGTCTTACCAACAGTTGTTGTGGCGAGTCAAGAAGCAATCCGATCAGTACCAAGTGCATTATTAGAGGGTTCTTACGGATTAGGTGCTACGAAGTGGCAAACGATGTATCAAATTGTATTGCCATATGCTTTCCCGGGGATTATAACGGGCTGTACGTTAGCGATATCAAGAGCAATTGGAGAAGCAGCACCACTATTAGTTATTGGGGCACTTGCGTTTGCAAATTATGTTCCATTTAGTATGTTTGATAGATTTACAGTTTTACCAATTCAAATTTTTAATTGGATGAGTAGGCCACAAGAAGAATTTCAGTATGTAGCAGCAGCTGGGATGATTGTTTTGTTAGGTTTGTTGCTATTTATCAATATATTTGTTTTATGGTTACGAAATCGAAAATAAGTTGGAAGTGGATGAAAGGGGAATTCAAATGGTAGCAACAGTAGTAAATGTACAGGTGAAAAACGAAGAGAAAATCGAGACTGCGCCAAAGAAAGTAGTATTTGATACGAAAAACTTAAATTTATGGTATGGGGAAGACCATGCTTTAAAAGATATTAATTTAAGTATTCATGAGAATGAAGTTACAGCAATTATCGGTCCAAGTGGCTGTGGTAAATCAACGTACTTAAAAACGTTAAATCGCATGGTAGAGTTAGTACCGATCGTTCGAACTACAGGTGTAATTGAATATAGAGAACGCAATATATTTGATAAATCATATCCAGTTGAAGAATTAAGAACGCACGTAGGAATGGTGTTCCAAAAGCCAAATCCATTTCCAAAATCTATTTATGAGAATGTAGCATACGGTCCAAAAATCCATGGTATTCGTGATAAAAAGACATTAGATGAAATTGTTGAGAAAAGTTTACGCGGAGCAGCAATTTGGGATGAATTAAAAGATCGCTTGCACGATAATGCATACGGTTTATCTGGTGGACAGCAACAGCGTCTATGCATCGCACGTTGCTTAGCTATTGAGCCAGACGTTATTTTAATGGATGAGCCAACATCGGCACTAGATCCAATTTCAACATTAAAAGTAGAAGAATTAATTCAAGAGTTAAAGAAAGACTTTAGTATTGTTATCGTAACGCATAATATGCAACAAGCAGCGCGTATTTCAGACAAAACTGCTTTCTTCTTAAGCGGGGAAGTTGTGGAGTATACAGATACAAACAAATTATTTACGACGCCTTCAGATAAGCGTACAGAAGATTATATTACAGGTCGCTTTGGTTGATATCGTTGCAAAGCTAAGAGAAAATGCCCTCTTAACAGAGGGCATTTCTTATTTTTATCTCACTTTAATAGGGAAGTAATACCTTCTCTTTATCTTAAGGTTTATTACAAGCGTAAGAGGTTATGTAGGAGATTTATCCCGCTATTTGCGGGCAGTAAGACCCCACCTCAAAATTCAGCAAAAGCAAAGAAGTTAGGTGGGCGGGCGGCCTGTAAAAGCCCGATTGATGAGGGGTGATTAAAGTTTCACTTTGTATATAATGGCACATAATATTGAGGGGGAAGAAAAAATGGTAAGAGAACAGTTTCAAGGTGATTTAAAAGTGTTACAGCAAAAGGTGATTGAGCTTGGCGAATTAGCAAATGCGGCTTTATTGATTGCTATGGAAGGTCTGCATACAAGGGATGTAGAGAAAGCGTTAGAGGTCATTGATGGTGATTACCGTATGGATAATTTAGAAGAGGAAATAAACGATCTTGCGCTTATGCTCATTACGAAGCAGCAACCTGTAGCAAGTGACTTAAGAAGGATCTTTATTTCAATTAAAACAGCGACAGATTTAGAGCGTATTGCAGATCATGCTGTTAATATTGCAAAGGCTACAATTCGTCTTGGGGAAAAAGAAGTGGCTGTTAGTTTGCACAACCTGGATGAAATGTTTGCGGTTGCAAATAAGATGTTGCATTTAGCGTTAGAAGCATATGAACAAGAAAATTTAACTTTCGCGAAACAAATTGCTGAAATGGATGATTCCGTTGATGAAATATATGGAAAAGCAATTCGTGAGTTTATATCTTCAGTTCCGGAACAACCAGAAGCAATTACGCAAATTACACAATTATCATTTGTGGCGAGATATATTGAGCGTGTAGCAGACCATATTACAAATATTGCTGAAAATGTCTTTTATTTAGTAAAAGGAAAGCATTATTTATTGAATGAGTAGGAATGAAAGTAGGTGATGAGAAATCACCTACTTTTTTTAGTCAAAACATGACAAAAAAAGCTCGTTGTTTCCTTGAGTTTATGATGATAAGATGTATCATAATGTAATGGGAAAATTAGTATATATGTTGTTCGTTAATAAGTATTATTTATCAATTAATAGTAAGCGCTTTCTTGTCGTTTTAAACGTACGTTTTTATAGGTGGGAAATTTAATTATAGGGTCTTTTAAATGAGGATTCGTTTAACTAATCAAGTTTATGCTGCTAGTTCATGTGGGATAGAGAATATACATATGGTATATGGAGCTACTGAACATTATATAAGTGGAGGCTGAAGTATATGAAGGGGGTTATTTTAGCTGGAGGAAAAGGAAGACGCCTTAGACCATTAACATGTAATACTCCAAAGCCGATGTTACCATTATTAGAAAAACCAGTTTTAGAATACAATATTGAGTTATTACGCCAGCATGGTATTCGTGAAATTGCAATTACTGTTCAATATATGAGTACGACGATTAAGCGATATTTTGGTGATGGTAGTAAATGGGGAGTTAACTTGTATTATTTTGAAGACTCTCCTCCGCTTGGTACAGCAGGGAGTATTAAACAAGCAGAACAATTTTTAGATGAAACATTTGTTGTAATAAGCGGGGATGCATTAACTGACTTTCAATTATCAGAAGGAATTAGGTTTCATGAACAAAAGAAAAGAATGGTAACAATGTTTGTGAAAGAAGTAGAAAATCCACTCTCATTTGGATTGGTTGTAATGAATAAAGACCAGGAGGTTACACGATATATAGAAAAGCCGGGCTGGAATGAGGTAGTATCTAATGTTGTGAATACAGGCATATATATTATGGAGCCAGAAATCTTTTCTTACATACCGCCTAGACAATTTTTTGATTTCAGTCATGATGTGTTTCCGTTATTGGCAAACAAAAATGTGTTATTCGCATATTTGTCAGAAGGTTATTGGTTAGATATCGGCACATTTAATCAATATCGACAAGCACAATTTGATTTGTTAACGAAAAAGTTACAAGTACCTATTCCTTATACGGAAGTATTACCGATGGTATGGATGGGAGAAGGGGTGACGATTGGGAAAGGGACAAAAATTCATGGCCCCTCTTTCATTGGAGAAGGAGCAAAGATTGGTACAGGAGCTGTAATTGAGCCATATTCTATTATCGGAAAAAATAGTATCGTTTCAAATTATTCTCATCTTCAAAAAAGTATTGTTTTTGCAAATGCCCATATTGGAAAGTATTGTGAACTATTAGAAACGACAATAGGAGAGCGTACAATAGTTGAAGATGACGTTACACTGTTTCAAAAAAGCATTGTAGCGGATCACTGTCATATCGGGAGAAGTACGATAATTAAGCAAAAAGGAAAACTATGGCCTTATAAGGCGATTGATAGTCATTCGATAGTAGGAGCGGCTGGTATTCAAGAGAGTGAAATGAGTGCAGGGTGGTTACAAAAAAGCCGCATTGTAGGAAGAGGGAATGTTGAAATTACTCCCCAGTTTATCGTGAAGATTGCGATGGCGTATGGCTCTCTTTTTACAAAAGGAGAAAGTATATTAATTGGAAGTCAAGAAAATATAGAAACAACCTCTTATAAAAATTTATTTTTACATGCTATTCATGGTATAGGGATTCATACGATGGAATGCAAAGAAATGAACGAGTCACTTTTTCAATATAGTGTTCATCATTTGCAATGTGCAGGTGGGGTTTTCATTCAAGTGGAAAATGAGAATGAGATTGTTATAAAGTTGTATGGTCAAGCTGGCATGCCGTTAACGTATAAGCAGCAAAAAGAGATAGAACAAGTATATATGTCCGAATTGTTTTATTACGTGCATGAGAAAGAGATGGGGCGAAATAAGCTGGTTCATGTTTCTATGAATGAGTATATAGAAGTTATATTGGGGCATATTGATATCGAGAAAATACAGATGCAGAAGTTTCATCTTCTTATTAATAAGAGAAATGATACGTTGCAACATTTACTTATGCTCTTTCTACAAAGACTTGGTTGTACAGTTACATGGATTTATGCAAGCGAACAAAAAGATCATGTGAAAGCTTTGATGAAATCAAGTAAAGCGAATATGGCTCTTATGTTTTCTGAGCAAGGAAATCATTTCGAGTTATACGATAAACATAGTAATATTTACCAGGGTACAGATTTGGAAGAGGTAGATATTCCAGATTTCTTACTCGAATCTACAGGAAATATTTACCCAATGTCTTTGAAATTAGGAGAATGTTATCTTCTGTTTTATACGCAGGATGAAAGGAAGTCGTTTCAAGTAAGGTGGAAGCGAGATATTTTATATCGGATTGGAAAATTATTTGAGCTAATAGCATTGCAAGGAAAAACGTTTCTCAGCATAGTAGAGCAATCACCTCCGCTCTATTTACTTTATGATGAAGTGGTATGTTCATGGAATGAAAAAGGGGAAATTATGAGGAAATTATTGGATGATATTGAAAGGAAGGGAGAAGGTATATTTGAAGGAGTACAGTTCAAATATACTGAAAAAGAGTGGTCTTATATCGTTTCTGACACAAAACAACCAAAATTTTTAGTGTATTCACATGCTAGAAACCCAGTAATAGCAAGGGAAAACATGAAAAATCTTATAGAAAAAATTAGACAATATCAAAAGGTGTAGAATTTTTATTTTAAAAGTGGTATTATAGTATAGTCTGATTTAAGTTATTAGTACTGGAGGGAAATAAGAATGCGTGTGAATATTACTCTAGCATGTACAGAATGCGGAGATCGTAACTATATCTCAAAGAAAAATAAACGTAACAACGCTGAGCGTATCGAGCTTAAAAAGTATTGCAAGCGTGACAAGAAGTCTACGTTACACCGTGAAACAAAGTAAGCAGTAGGAATATTTTCCTACTGTTTCTTTTTTTATTCGATTCCTATGTTAAAAGTGATACACTATCATCATAGAGTAAAGTGTCACTGTAAGGAGGAGAATGTGTGAAAGAAGAGAAAGTGCGTTTGCGTAAACAAATAATAGAACACATGAATTCTTTATCAGAAGAACAATATACAACTTTATCAGAACATATTGCATTTTCGTTGTATGCGCAAAAAGAGTGGGTTGAAGCTAAAACAATTGGAATTACTCTCTCAATGGAAAATGAAGTGAATACATATCCTATTATCGAAAAAGCTTGGGAAGAAGGAAAGAAAGTTGTAGTTCCTAAGTGTAATAAAGGAACAAGAACGATGTCCTTCCGGAAAATTAGTGATTTTGATCAATTAGAAACGGTGTATATGAATTTACGTGAACCGATTCCGGGACTTACGGAAGAAGTGAGTGCGGATGACATTGATCTTCAAATTGTGCCAGGCGTAGCTTATACAGAGCGAGGAGAACGGATTGGATACGGCGGGGGTTATTATGATCGTTATCTCGTGCATTATAAAGGGAAAACGCTATCATTAGCATATGATTTTCAAATGGTAAAACACATTCCGGTAGAACCATTTGATAAAAATATAGAAAAAATTATTACAGAAAAAGGAACAATGCTTATAAATGAGCTTGTATAGACAAATAAAAATTGACGAGACTTTTTCTTCTTGATTATAATAAAATATGTGAACGTTTTCTTATTATAATTTTTATAGTAAGTGAGCATAGAGGGTGATGAAATGGTATCTATTTATGATATTCAGCAATTGCTAAAGAAATTTGGTACGATTATTTATACGGGAGATCGAATTGCAGATTTACAATTAATGTAAGATGAATTGCGTGAATTAAATCAATCACAGCTAATCGATCCACAAGACTATCAAACAGCTTTATTTTTATTGAAGCAAGAAATTCAAAAAGAGCTAAATAAGAATTAGATAAAGGTAGGTAAGCAACATGGAAGAGAAATGGTTAGTTGGTGTTGACCTTGGTGGTACAACGATTAAATTAGCATTTATTAATGTATACGGTGAAATTTTACATAAGTGGGAAATCCCTACAAATACAGGTGAGCAAGGAAAACATATTACACTTGATGTTGCGAAAGCAATTGATAAAAAGCTAGAAGAATTAGGCGAATTGAAGAGCAAGTTAATTGGTATTGGTATGGGAGCTCCTGGCCCTGTACATGTGGCATCTGGAATGATTTATGAAGCGGTTAATTTAGGGTGGAAAAACTATCCGCTAAAAGATTTATTAGAAGTAGAAACAGGATTACCTGTTGTTATTGATAATGATGCAAACTTAGCAGCGCTTGGTGAAATGTGGAAAGGTGCTGGTGAAGGTGCAAAAGATTTAATCTGCATGACACTTGGTACGGGCGTTGGTGGTGGTGTAATCGCCAATGGTGAGATTGTACACGGCGTGAGTGGTGCTGCTGGTGAGATTGGACATATTACAGTAGTTACAGAAAATGCTTTCCCATGTAATTGCGGGAAGTCTGGTTGCTTAGAAACAGTAGCATCTGCGACAGGTATTGTACGTGTTGCTATGCAAAAAATACAAGAGACTAATAAAGAAAGCATGTTGCGTTCTATGTTAGCTGAAGAAGGACGTATTACATCAAAAGATGTCTTTGAAGCACTTGGACAAGGTGATGAATTAGCAGGCGAAGTAGTAGAAAAAGTAGCTTCTTATTTAGGGTTAGCTGTAGCGAACCTATCTAGTACGTTGAACCCAGAGAAAATTGTTATTGGTGGAGGTGTGTCTAAAGCTGGAGATGCGCTATTAGAACCAATTCAACGCTATTTCGAGCAATACGCTTTCTCACGTGCTGTAAAGAGCACGAAGTTAGCTATTGCAACACTTGGTAATGATGCAGGTGTTATCGGAGGAGCTTGGCTTGTAAAAAAGCACAAATACGAAGCGAAGATGATATAAGTTGTGAAATATGAAAAGAGGAAGGGGAAACCCTTCCTCTTTTTGTGTGAAATCTTGATGAAGAATAAAGTGTAAACGAATTAAGCTGTTGGTGGATACCCGTTATATAGAACAGTCATGATCGTAAACCATCCGAAAACGAGTACAGTTGCAATTGCAAAGCCGCTCGCGAAAAAGTTTTTTTCACGAAGTGTTCTAAGCGTAGCAAATACAGCTAACAGAGTGACAAGTGTAAAAATAATAACAAGGCCCATGCAATATCCTCCTCTGTCTACCCATTTCTTATTATGAGTTTTTGGAATATTTACTCTTTTATATTGTACATGTTTTAAAAATGATTGTCGAGAGAGCATCCTTTCTTTTCCTAAGAGAAAGAAATGTTGTATCATTAAAAGTAAGTTTAATAACTGGAGGAGATTTTCATATGAAATGGATACAAATGCCGTTAGGCCCATTACAAACAAATGCTTATATTTTAATGAACGATCAAAAAGAGTGCATTATCTTTGACCCTGGTCACGAAGGTGAAAAGCTCGTTACATATTTACAAGAAGAACAATTAAAACCATTGGCTGTTTTATTAACGCATGCTCACTTTGATCATATCGGTGCTGTTGATGCGGTAAGAGACGCTTTTCATATTCCTGTATACGTACATAAAGAAGAAGCAGATTGGTTAGGAGATACAACTGTAAACGGCTCTCAAATTTTTATGATGAACCGCAGTATTACAGCAAAACCAGCGGATCATATTATTGATGCAGAAGGTACATTAACAATTGGATCATTTAATTTTGAAATTTTTGAGACGCCAGGACATTCTCCTGGAAGTATTTCTTATTATAGTAAAGAGGCGAATGCTGTGTTCTCAGGAGATGTATTGTTCCAAATGAGCATTGGAAGAACAGATTTACCTGGTGGAAGTTTTGCTGAATTAATTGGAAGTATTGAAGAGAAATTATTTGTATTACCAGATGAAACAGCGGTGTTATGTGGACATGGTCCAGAAACAAGCATTGGTTTTGAAAAAGAAAATAATCCGTTTTTACAATAAGGAGTCATTATGGGAATGGAGCTCATTTTAAGAGAATGGATGGGGAAAGAAAAGGATTATTCAATTTCATATAGTACGTATATGAACCTTGTATTATATACAGAAGATCATGGATATTATATGAAAGAACGTGAAAAGATTGGAAGACAAGGGGATTTTTTTACAAGTAGCAACGTTTCCTCTGTTTTTGCAAAAACTTTTGCTAAACTTTTTATTCGTCTTGTTGAAAATGGTGAAGTTGCTCCGAATATTTGTGAGGTTGGCGGGGGAACAGGAAAGTTTGCCTATGATGTTTTACAAGAATGGAAGCAATTATCTCCAAAAACCTTTATTGATTTAAACTATTCAATGATTGAAGTGAGCCCTTTTCATAGAAAATTACAGCGGGAGCACCTTGGCTCATTTTCTAATGTATCGTACTATACGTCTTATAGTGAAATGGGAGATTCTTTCGAGGGAATTCTTTTTTCAAATGAGTTGTTTGATGCATTTCCTGTTGAAATAATTGAGAAAAGAAATGGTATGTTGTATGAAGTACGTATTACATATACAGAGGAAGGAAACCTTTCAGAAGTATGTAGGCCGTTAGATAAAAGAATTGGTCGCTATTTATTGAAATATAATATTCATATTGCTGAAGGGCAACGTTTTGAAGTACCAATTGTGATGGAGGAGTATATAAAAGAAATTGCGAAATGGTTTCAAAAAGGTATATGTATTACAGTTGATTACGGATACACAAAAGAAGAATGGATGCATCCAGCACACCGTGAAGGAAGTTTACGAGGTTATTATCAGCATAATCTAATACGTAACCCACTAGCGCATCCAGGTGAAATGGATCTTACTACTCATATTCATTGGGACGAGCTAAAGGAGATGTTTAGTCTGCAAGGAATGAGTGCAGTATGGCATAAGAAGCAATCTGAGTTTTTGTTAGCGGCAGGAATATTAGAACAGCTTACGAGTCATCAAGATACGAATCCTTTTTCTGAAACGCAAAAACAAAATCGAGCAGTTCGTTCTATGATTTTGAATGGAGGATTAGGGAGTGCGTTTGATGTTGTTATACATACAAAAGATATGCAACATTTACATTTGGAGCGGTATGTAACAATATAAAAAACAAGACACAGTATATACTGTGTCTTGTTTTTTAATACGACTTATGTAGTATTATATATTTCCTCTCATGATATATATTTATATTAAAGATATGAGATAAAAAATATAGAATACGTTCTTTTTCTTCGATTATTAGTCCCTAACCTAATAATACGCGAACGAGTTGAATTATTGTTTCGTTCTCTACCTTGTAATAAATTTCCAACCCTTTTCTTTCACTAGAAACGATTTTAGCGCTTTTTAATTTTGCTAAATGCTGTGAAATTGTAGATTGTGGCATGTTTAAGCCAGTATACATTGTAGAAACGTTGCTTGGACCGCGCTCGATTAATCCTTTTACGATACATAAACGAACAGGATGAGCTAATACTTTTAATAATTCTGCATTACTTTCATATAGTTCTAATTCTTTTTGAAAGGTTTCTAACATGTTCTTTTCCACCTCCGTGTGAGCTATTATACCATACTATACATACCAAAAATTTAAAGAAAAGAAAATAGTTGTTGCAGAAAAAAAGTCCTAAAGTAAAGAAATTGTAAGAAAAGAGACCCTGATGTAAATAAAATAGATAAATTAGCATGTTTTTGTAAAATGACATTTTTGGGTGAAAATTTCGATGTGTTTTAAAAATTGAAAGATATAGATATATTTGTAACACAATTTTATCATGAATTTCTTATTCTTTCAAATGAATATACGAAATTTTTAAAATAATATGACAAAGGAATTATAATGATATATATAGAATATAAAACAGGTTAAAAGAAAAGAAGCTGAATGTAATTCGCTTCTTTATGGTGATAATGAAATATTTGATTACGGCTGATAAATCTTAGGGTAATCAAGTCATTAGTCATTTATTCTAAAATTCATCTTTTAGCAACGTTAAAAATCTGGTATTCCATATGTTCTCGTAAAAATCAATTGTCTCTTTTGCGGACATAAAAGGATTATTCAATGTAGAGGTTGTTTTCTGTGCCATAAAGTTTTCGTATCCTAGTCCGTGGGCAAACTTAATCGTAGCATCCATACAGTACTCTGTTTGGGCACCACAAAATTCAATGCGCTTTACAGATAATTGATCTAAAATTTCTTTTAAGTTTGTTTTATAAAATGAATTTGCATGTGTTTTTCTTACAAAAAAATCTTGTTCTTGAACATCTAGAATGGTATGAATAGCCCAAAGTTCTTTCTCGGGTACTAAATCATCATCACAATGTTGAACAAAAAGGATTGGTTTATTTAATTTTCTGTATGAAGAAATTCTTTTATTTACTTTTGTTAGTAAGTTCTGTAAATCAAATAAATGCTCTCCGCTATAACATACTCCATTTTGTAAATCGATAACGATTAAAATATCTGCACAAGTATCCATTATTTTCATCCCTTTTTATTTCTTAATATATCAATTAATCCATTATTTAGAAATAGATGATATACCTTTATTTTTTATGAACCATAAAAAAGGAAGAAATTCAAATGAATATACTGAACCGCATAAAAAGAAGATATGAAAACTTAATCTCATATCTTCTTTTCTCTCTATGCATTTACAGGTTCTTCTACATAAGAAAGGGCATTTTCAAAATCGGATATTAAATCGTCAACATTTTCGAGACCAACTGATAACCGAAGTAATGAATTAGAGATTCCTCTTTCATCACGAGCTTCTTGCGACAGTGCTGCATGTGACATTTTAGCTGGATAGGAAAGAATTGACTCGACAGCTCCTAAACTAACTGCAAAAACAGGTAATTTTACTTTTGATAAAAATTGGCGGAGTGCATCTTCTGATTGCAAAGTAAATGATAAGACTGCTCCAGCTGATGTCGCTTGAGAATGTTGAATATCAAATCCGAGATGTGTTTATAATCCCGGATAATAGACATTTTGTACTTTAACGTGCTCTTGTAAATAATGTGCAATTTTATTGGCATTTTTAGCTGAATGCTCGAGGCGTACATGCAATGTTTTTAGACCGCGAAGTACGAGAGAACAATCGTGAGGCCCTAAAATAGCACCGAATGCATTTTGTAAAAATCCAAGCTTTTGAGCGAGTTCTGCATCTTTTACGACTGCTAATCCGGCAGTAACATCACTATGACCAGCAATAAATTTTGTAGCACTATGAAGAACGACATCAGCTCCAAGTTCAAGTGGTTTTTGGAATAGTGGTGTCAAAAATGTATTATCAACAAAAGTAAGAGCGCCAATAGATTTTGCGAGTTTAGAAATCTCGCGAATATCTGTCACTTTTAAAAGTGGGTTAGAAGGTGTTTCTACATAAAAGAGCTTTGTATTTGGTTTAATGTTTTGTTTTATTTCTTCTAAATTGGTCATATCAACAAATGTATGTGAAACACCGTAACGGGAGAGTACTTCAGTTATCACTCGGTAAGTGCCTCCGTATACATCTTCTGAAATGAGAACGTGATCCCCTTGTGAAAGAAGAAGAAATGCAGTGGAAATCGCTGCAATGCCTGATGCAAAGGCGAACCCCTTTGTTCCGCCCTCTAATAAAGCGATGATATCTTCAAGAGCTTCACGAGTTGGATTTCCTGACCTGCTATAGTCATATTTTCCGAACGTATCTACATCAAACTGGTGAAAAGTTGATGTGTTATAAATAGGAACGTTCACAGCGCCTGTTTGTGAGTCATGTTTATATTGGTTGTGTAGTAAGAGTGTATCTATAGAATAACTCATATTCTTACACCTTCTTTTACGAGTTTAATGGCTTGCTTTAAGTCTTGAATTAAATCGTTACTATTTTCAATGCCAACGGAGAATCGAAGAAGACGATTACATACACCGTTTGCTGTTCTAATTTCTTCAGGAATATCAGCATGTGTCTGCGTTGCTGGATAAGTCATTAAACTTTCTACACCACCGAGACTTTCGGCAAATGTAATTAAGGATAAAGATTGTAAGAATGGATTGATCCAAGCTTCATCTTTAAGGCGGAATGAAATCATGCCGCCTCTTCCTGGATAAAATACATCTGTCACCCCGTCTTCATCATTTAAATACGCAACAACTGCTTTCGCATTTTCTTCATGTTGTCTCATGCGAAGCGCTAACGTTTTCATACCGCGAATTAATAACCATGAGTCAAATGGGCTTAAGACCGCACCTGATGCATTATGATAATGGGCGATTTCCTCACAAAGTTCCTTTCCTTTTGCAACGACAAGTCCGCTTAGTACATCGTTATGCCCCCCTAAATATTTCGTTGCGCTATGAAGTACAATGTCGGCACCTTCTGTTAATGGTTGCTGTATATAAGGTGTGTAGAATGTGTTGTCTACAATAAGAAGTAGTCCGTGCCTTTTCGCTACAGTTGCGACAGCAGCAATATCAGTAACTTGCATTAATGGATTAGTTGGAGTTTCTATGAAAATAGCCTTCGTTTCAGTTGTGATAGCTTGCTCAATTTGTTTAATAGACTGTGTATTTACGTATCTACATCGAACATTCCACTTTTTTTCATGTTCAGAAAATAATCGATACGTTCCCCCGTATAAATCTTCAGATACAATAAGTTCGTCTCCAGAGCGGAATAGAGAAAGGACGAGGAGAACAGCTGCCATCCCTGAACTACAGGCATAACCTTGTTCGCCATATTCTAAGTCTGCGATCGCCTGTTCTAAAAGACCGCGAGTTGGATTGCCAGTTCGTGAATAGTCAAAGCCAGTAGATTTACCAATTCCTTCGTGACGATAAGCGGTTGAGAAATAAACTGGTGGATTAACCGTTCCTGTTGTAGTTTCACTGCGATTGCCGATTTGTGCTAGCTTTGTTTCGATTGTTGACATGTGAAAATTCCTCCTTTTTAAATTGAAACATTAACTGAATATAAAATAAAAAAAGCCTTCTAAGAAGAAGGCTTTCGGTTTGAATAGAGTCTTCTTCTCATCTGTCAAATCTTTCACAATTTGCTGGAATTAGCACCTTATTAACAAAATGTTAATGGTTGCTGAGGCGTCACAGGGCCAGTCCCTCTACCTCTCTAGATAAGAATGTTCGTATGAAATTTTTATTATGTTTTTAACTTTACAACAAAAGATAATTGAATTGCAACTCTATTTTAAATAATTTTTATTTTTCCGCAAGTGTCATTGACTTTTACTTTTGTGCATGCTAAATTTATTAAAAAATTAACAAACATTGTTAAAAGGGGAACGCATTTCCTTTTAGCTACATAAATAAAATAATAAAGACAACTCTTATTGAGAGCGGTGGAGGGAAAGGCCCTGTGAAACCCGGCAACCTTCAAACGAAATGTTTGAAACGGTGCTAATACCTGCAAAACGAATGTTTTGCATAATAAGAGGAGGAACGATTATGTCCCCCTCTTCAAAGTGAAGAGGGGGTTTTTATATTGATAGAAATGAGGGAGATTCGTGAAGTTACTAGATTTATTATCAAAAGGAATTGTAATAGGTGATGGTGCGGTTGGGACGTTATTGCATTCACATGGTTTGCAAAGTAGCTTTGAAGAATTGAATGTATCTGATCCAGACTTAATTATATCGATTCATAAACAATATGTAGCTGCTGGAGCAGATGTAATTCAAACGAATACGTATGGAGCAAATGAGGCGAAATTACGTATGTATGGCTTAGAAAATCAAGTTACAGAAATTAATAGAGCGGCAGTAAAGCTGGCGAAAGCATCTGTTACGGACAGAAATGCAATTTTAGGAACAATTGGTGGTATGAAACATATCGGAGCCGTTACAACGACTGATATGGAAAGGGAGTTTATGCTACTTGAACAGGCAGGGGCTTTACTAGAAGAACAAGTTGATGGATTACTATTAGAAACTTTTTACGATGAATTTGAATTACTGCATGCCGTTAAAGTATTGCGTAAGCAAACGAACATTCCAATTGTTGCTCAATTAGCGTTACATGAAGCAGGTACGACTCAAAATGGAAATGATGTCAATGAAATATTAAAGCAACTTATAGATTACGGTGCAAATGTTGTTGGATTGAATTGTCAACTAGGGCCGCTTCATATGACAGAGGCTTTCAAAATGATATCGATTCCGCAAAATGGCTATTTATCAGCATACCCAAATGCAGGTCTCCCGAATTATGTGGAGGGACGTTACGTATATGAGGGAAGCCCAGCTTATTTTGAGGCGATGACACCGAGATTTATTGAGCAAGGTATTCGGTTGTTAGGTGGTTGTTGTGGTACGACTCCAGAACATATTCAAAGTATGAAGCGCGCTGTTGCGAATGTTACACCTGTAATAGAAAAAGACACTATTCAAAGGCCGAAAGTCGTTCATACGCATGAGAAACGTTCGAAGGCTCACGTCACTCTAGCAGAGAAAGCGAAAAAACAAACGACAGTTGTAGTGGAATTAGATCCACCGAAAACGTTAGATACACAGCGTTTTTTTGAAGGAGCAAGAGCGTTAAAAAGAGCGGGAGCAGATGCTATTACTCTAGCAGATAATTCATTAGCATCGCCTCGTATTTCTAATATGGCGATGGGTGCGTTATTAACGAAGCATGATATCCCGGTATTGACACATTTAACGTGTAGAGATCATAACGTCATTGGACTACAATCTCATTTGTTAGGTTTATCGGCGTTAGGGATGGAAGAAGTGTTAGCTTTGACTGGTGATCCAGCGCGCGTTGGTGATTTTCCCGGTGCAACTTCTGTATACGATTTGTCCTCTATTGAGCTCATTAAAATGATTAAAGAAATGAACGATGGACGTTCAATTTTAGGGAAATCAATTGGACCGGCGACAAGGTTTTCTGTAGGCGGCGCATTTAATCCTCACGTGAGGCACTTAAAAGCAGCGGTTAAGCGAATGGAACGAAAAATAGATGCTGGAGCGGAATATTTTTTAACTCAGCCAATTTACGGTATCGCCTTAATTGAAGAAGTGTATGAAGCGACAAAGCATTTGGAACAACCTATTTTTATTGGAATTATGCCGTTAGTAAGTAAGCGGAATGCAGATTTTCTTCATTTTGAGGTACCGGGTATTACTCTTCCTGAAGAAATAAGAGAGAGAATGGATGGACACGAAACGAAAGAGGCAGCAATTGAGGAAGGGATTCGCATTTCGCAAGAATTGATCGACGCAGCGATGAAATATTTTAATGGTATTTATCTTATTACACCATTTTTAAAATATGAAATTACAGAACATCTTGTTAAATATGTAAGAGAAAAGCAAGAAGTGAAAGAAGGTATTAATTGATGAAGTGTATAGAAGAAAAATTACAAAATAGCATTTTAATATTAGATGGTGCAATGGGAACAATGATTCAGCAAGAGGATTTAACTGCTGAAGATTTCGGAGGAGAAGAGTACGAGGGCTGTAATGAATATTTAGTAGAAACAAGACCAGACGTTATTTTAAAGATTCATAAAGCTTATATTGAAGCTGGAGCGGATATTATTGAAACAAATACATTTGGGGCAACGAATATTGTACTAAGTGATTATGAGCTGTCTCATTTAGATGAAGAACTAAATGAAAAGGCAGCACTTTTGGCGAAGCAAGCTGTTAAAGAAAGCGGTAAGGAAGTATATGTTGCGGGAGCGATGGGACCAACAACGAAAGCAATTAGTGTTACTGGTGGTGTGACTTTTGAAGAATTGATTGAGGCTTATACAAGGCAGGCACGAGGATTATTAAAAGGAGAAGTTGATGTATTACTCGTTGAGACGAGTCAAGATATGCGTAACGTGAAAGCAGCTTATATTGGAATTCAAGCTGCTTTTGAAGAACTGAAAAAAACGGTTCCTATTATGATTTCAGGAACGATTGAGCCAATGGGAACGACTCTGGCTGGGCAAACAATTGAAGCTTTTTATTTATCAGTAGAACATATGAAACCATTATCTGTTGGGTTAAATTGTGCGACTGGTCCGGAGTTTATGAGGGATCATATTCGTTCACTATCTGATTTATCGGAGTGTTACATTTCTTGTTATCCAAATGCAGGTCTTCCTGATGAAGATGGACATTACCATGAGTCTCCATCTTCTCTTGCTGAAAAGGTGAAGCGATTTGCTGAAGAAGGATGGGTTAATATTATCGGTGGTTGTTGTGGCACAACACCAGAACATATAAGAGCAATGAAGGAAGCGCTAGCATCTCTTAAGCCTCGTGACCATCATGAGAGAGAAGGACATGGAATTAGTGGATTAGAGGCACTGCAATACGATGAGTCTATGAGACCGTTATTTGTAGGTGAAAGAACGAATGTTATTGGTTCACGTAAATTTAAACGATTAGTAGCAGAAGGGAAATTTGAAGAGGCTGCTGAAGTGGCAAGAGCGCAAGTGAAGAAAAATGCTCATATTATTGATATTTGTATGGCAGATCCTGATCGTGATGAAATAGAAGATATGGAGAAATTTTTGACAGAAGTTACGAAAGTGTTAAAAGTACCGATTATGATTGATTCAACGGATGAAAATGTTATGGCAAGAGCACTTACTTATATTCAAGGAAAAGCTGTTATCAACTCTATTAATTTAGAAGATGGAGAAGAGCGTTTTGAAAAGGTAACACCGCTTCTTCGTAAGTATGGTGCTGCAATTGTAGTTGGTACAATCGATGAAGATGGTATGGCAGTAAGTGCTGAAAGAAAATTAGAAATTGCAAAAAGAAGTTACGAATTATTAACGACGAAATATGGGATACGCCCGTCAGATATTATTTTTGATGCACTTGTGTTTCCAGTAGGGACAGGTGATGAAGAATATATCGGTTCAGCGGCAGCGACTATAGAGGGCATTCGCCTTATTAAAGAAGCGTTACCAGAGTGTTTAACGATTTTAGGTGTAAGTAACATATCATTTGGTTTACCACCAGCTGGACGTGAAGTATTGAATTCCGTCTTTTTATATCATGCTACGAAGGCTGGATTAGATTACGCGATTGTTAATACGGAAAAATTAGAACGCTATGCGTCAATTCCAGAGGAAGAAAAACAACTTGCAGATGCATTACTGTTTGAAACGACGAAAGAGACGTTAGAAGAATTTACAAACTTTTACCGAGTCGCTAAAAAGAAAGATGTCGTTGTGCAAGAAACGTTAACGCTTGATGAACGACTAGCAAATTATATTGTAGAAGGTACGAAACAAGGATTACACGAGGATTTAAGTCTTGCACTTGAAGAAGGAAGAAAACCTCTTGATATTATTAACGGTCCGCTTATGACAGGGATGGACGAGGTAGGACGACTATTTAATAATAATGAACTTATTGTTGCAGAAGTATTGCAAAGTGCCGAAAGTATGAAAGCTGCTGTAAGTTATTTAGAGCCACATATGGAATCTAGCGATAGTGCAAAAAAAGGGAAAGTATTATTAGCAACTGTTAAAGGTGACGTACATGATATTGGGAAAAACCTCGTTGAAATTATTTTATCGAATAACGGATATGAGATTATTAATTTAGGAATCAATGTTCGTTCGGATCGAATTGTTCAAGAAGTACAAGAAAAGAAGCCTGACATTATAGGCCTTTCAGGTTTATTAGTAAAATCAGCGCAACAAATGGTAACGACTGCTGAAGATTTAAAAGCAGCAAATATTGATGTGCCCATTGTTGTAGGTGGTGCAGCGTTAACGAGAAAGTTTACAGATAATCGGATTTCACCATCATATAAAGGGCTCGTTTGTTATGCGAGTGATGCGATGACGGGGCTCGATATTATTAATAAGCTTCAAAAAGAAGAAGAGCGTGAGAAGATGAAACAGGATAAAAAAGAACGTCATCTTCATATCGTAAAAAAAGAGGAGAAGCAAGTAGAAATTCCAGCAGTAATTGAGCCATTACCGAAGGCTGAGGTTATGGTGCCTGATTCAACAAAACGAATTGTATTACGCGATATTCCGGCTCTTCATCTCGCTCCATTTTTAAATAGACAAATGTTACTTGGGCATCACCTTGGATTAAAAGGAAATGTGAAGAAGCTTTTGAAAGAGGGGGATAAGAGAGCACATGAATTAAATGATTTAATAGATGAATTATTGCAGGAAGGACAATCTTGGTTAAAGCCGAAAGCAGTGTATCAATTTTTCCCAGCGCAAAGCGACGGACAAAACATTGTAATATATGATCCAGAAGATCATACGCGTGTTATAGAGCGTTTCACATTCCCTAGACAAGGAAAGGCTCCCTATCGTACTTTAGGCGATTATTTGCGCCCAATTGGAGATGAGATGGACTATGTTGCTTTCTTATCTGTTACGGTTGGGGAAGGAGTTCGGGACATTGCTGAAGAGTGGAAGGCGAAAGGTGATTACTTACGTAGTCATGCCATTCAATCGTTAGCGCTTGAATTAGCAGAAGGACTTGCTGAAAAAACACATATGCTCATTCGTGACCGCTGGGGCATTCCAGACTCACCTGAACTGACGATGGAAGAACGTTTCCGTACGAAATATAGAGGAATACGCGTGTCATTTGGTTATCCGGCGTGTCCAGAACTTGCAGATCAAGAAAAGCTATTTCGCTTAATTCATCCAGAGGAAATAGGTATTTCATTAACAGAAGGATTCATGATGGAGCCAGAAGCGTCCGTAACGGCTATGGTATTTTCTCACCCTGAGGCAAGATATTTTAGTGTATTATAGTCTAGAAGGGGGAGACGTATGAAGAAAATAGTCTTTACAGGTGGCGGTTCGGCAGGACATGTAACACCTAATTTAGCCATTATCCCATATTTACAAGAAGACAACTGGGATATCTCTTACATTGGTTCTCACCAAGGTATTGAGAAAACGATTATAGAAAAGGAAGGCATTCCCTACTATAGTATTTCGAGTGGAAAGCTACGTCGTTATTTTGATTTAAAAAATATAAAAGATCCTTTTCTTGTAATGAAGGGGGTTATGGATGCGTATGTAAGAATTCGAAAACTAAAACCAGATGTGATTTTTTCAAAAGGCGGTTTCGTATCTGTACCAGTCGTAATTGGAGGATGGCTAAATAGAGTACCAGTTTTATTACATGAATCTGATATGACGCCAGGACTAGCAAATAAAATTGCGCTTCGTTTTGCTTCGAAAATATTTGTTACATTTGAAGAAGCAGCGAAACATTTACCGAAAGAAAAAGTAATATATACGGGATCTCCTGTACGTGAAGAAGTGCTGAAAGGAAATCGTGAAACAGGTTTAGCGTTTTTAGGTTTTTCACGTAAAAAGCCAGTTATTACAATTATGGGAGGCAGCTTGGGCGCGAAAAAAATTAATGATACGGCTCGAGAAGCATTATCAGAACTTCTTAAAAAGTATCAAATTGTTCACCTTTGCGGAAAAGGTAACCTTGATGAAAGTTTACAAAATAAAGAAGGATATAGACAATTTGAATATGTACATGGAGAACTGCCAGATATATTAGCGGTAACAGATTTTGTTATTTCACGCGCGGGCTCCAACGCAATTTTTGAATTTTTAACATTACAAAAGCCGATGGTTTTAATTCCATTATCGAAATTTGCAAGCCGTGGAGATCAAATATTAAATGCAGAGTCCTTTGAAAGGCAAGGGTATGCCTCCGTATTATATGAAGAAGATGTAACTGTAAAATCTCTTATAAAGTATGTTGAAGAATTGAATCAAAATAATGAGAAGTATAAAACAGCACTAAAAAAATATAATGGAAAAGAAGCAATTAAAACAATCATTCAAAATATTTCAGAGGCATGATGAAACAATCATGCCTCTTTTAGTAGGGTGAAAGATTCCAAGAATTGATATTTTTATGTTACAATAAAGTGAAACTTTAATCAGTTGGGGGCATCCTCCATCTAACTTCTTTGCTTTCACTGGAATTTGAGGAGGGGGTTTTACTGCCCTCAAATAGCGGGATAACAAATGGGTTAATAGGGAAATTCCAATTAATGAAGCGTGAAAATACGAATGGATTAGGAGTGACTGTGTTGGAGCTAAGTCTCTATGAAAATACTGCACTTATTATATGCTTTGTGTTGTACGTTGGTAGTGTTATTGTTTATATTTCAAGGAAATTTTCGCAAGAAAGAGAGCTTGAAAAATCAGAGATAACAGCTGAACTAGAAATGTTAGCTGATGAAAGTTATAAAAAACAAAAAATAAAAGAAGACCATGAAGCATCCCATCATTTAAACGCAAATAAGTTTTAAAGATGGGGATTTTTTTTGAAGTTGTTCTTTATTATAGCTATAACAATTAACGCTAAAAAGGAGTTTCCCGATACATAATGAAGGAGTGTATATAAATGAATTTTTATATCGCCTCAGGTTTCCAAAATAAACATCTTGTATGTTCCGTAGCAAATGAACTGAAACATGCAGGATGGCACCATACATATGATTGGACCAAAAACGAAAGAGCAGTGAATCAAGAACAATTAAGAGAAATTGGTCAGGCAGAAAAAAATGCTGTAAAAGAAGCGGATGTGTTTTTACTTATATTAGATGGCGGAAACGGGAGCCATACAGAGTTTGGAATGGCGATTGCACTAGAGAAAACGATATATGTATATCATGCAGGAAACCCGCTCCAAACAACGTTCTATCACTTGCCAGAAATAAATATTTTTGAAGGAGATGTAGCTGAGTTTGCATCTTATGTTATGAATCATGTGAAATAATAGTAACTACCTAAAAGGTTATAAAAGTGATCTTTTGGGTACAGTGATGATAAGAAACGTATATAAAGGAGTACATAATATGAAATTAGAAAATGGATGGGAAACGAGCTTTTTAGAAGTCGTACAAAATAGTGAATTTAAGAAAGAGGCACTTCTTAGTCAATTGCTTTGTCAGGATAGTGAAGAAGTAGAAGAGCTTGTGGATGATTACGGCTACGAAGAACTTGTTGAACGTGAACATGATGATGAGTTAGCTGAAATCTTAGGAGAAGAACTTTTTAGTGAGATGGAACGCCAAGTATTCTTATCTTCAAACCCAGAAGAAAAACTTATTGCATTCGTCAATGGATTAGGTTTTCATGTGTTAGATTGGATCGTTCTTCTTGAAACAGAATTTGGCATTGATAGTGCAAACTTTACATCAGATGCTGTAAAGGTGTTAGAAAAGCGTTTCAGACAGTTTCCGTACATAGAGGACAATACAATTTTTGATATGACATTTGGAGAATCGATGGATGTATTAGAATCTGTTACAGGAGTACAACTAAAGGAAAAGATGAACATATAATGAAAAAAGAACGTGATTGGATCACGTTCTTTTTTTCAGGCTGTGGAGAAAGTCTTCTCTACAGCCTGTTTTTGTGTCTGA
>NZ_JBMDKC010000399.1:0-323 GCF_057809515.1 Bacillus sp. FG16 | reverse complement strand
GTCATCCATTCACTACCGCTATTCAGAATCAGAATTAAAAGCAATCCTATCCACACTAGAAATCATTGTAGACACGAGAGAACAGAAGAATCAGCATGTGTTGGACTATTTCCGCAAAAAGAAAGTACCGTTTAAAATTCGTGGGATGAAAACCTGTGATTATTCGGCGATGATTCCTAAGAATTTAGAAATGGGTCTAACAAGGGACATATACCTCACGGCAGGTGTGGAGCGAAAGAACGGTGTGGACGAACTGGTTGAAAGTATAAAAGACCGTACACGTTTTGAAAATGAACTCATCCGCGCATCGAAACATCCATTTG
>NZ_JBMDKC010000398.1:0-324 GCF_057809515.1 Bacillus sp. FG16 | reverse complement strand
TCGTGAGATAATTACGCATTTTCTCAGGTACATCAAGAGCTGATTGAAGTTCTCCCTTTAAAAAAGAACACCCTTCTTCATAACTACATAGGATTGGATTTGCTTTCTCCCATGCTTCTGGATTCGTAATCTCATCATCCTTATCTAATTCATTAACCATGACAAAATATTCTTCGTTTTCAATATCAATATTGGGGTCCAAAATCTTAGAAACATATTGATACTCCACACGATAGCAAGGATGGCTCAAGTTGAAACCAGCTGTTGTAATAATCATCATGAGTGGATTCGGACGAGCACCTGAACCTGACACCAGAACATCAT
>NZ_JBMDKC010000397.1:0-329 GCF_057809515.1 Bacillus sp. FG16 | reverse complement strand
ATTTTGAATATTCTATATCAGAAACCTGTCCCATTCTATACAATCCCATGTTTGTCCCCCAGGCTATTAGACTTGGAATCAGAATCGTATCATTTATCTTGAGGTTTGTATAACGTCCGAGAATATGTTCAAATTTAGTAAGAAAATTACACTGTTGATTTACAAAATGTAAAATACTTCTCATATCAATTTGTAACAATATATCGAAAAACGAATGATTAATAGGAGCTGACGCTCGCGTATATGGAAGTGACCAAGAATGATGCTCTTTGTATTTTTTACTTGCACATGTTTGTTTTTTCCGGAAGTAATCTTTTTATTAATTGAGA
>NZ_JBMDKC010000396.1:0-329 GCF_057809515.1 Bacillus sp. FG16 | reverse complement strand
ATATACGGAACACCTTGATTGTATCATATACTCATATAGAGGAATACTGGAAAATTCATCATGTGTTCCTACACAAAATCCCCTTGGAATCGCATGAAACATGTATTTGACCCTCAAGGGGATTCCCTTTACACACCTCGCCACTACTCTCTCATTCTATAGCCATTCCGTTGCCAAGACTGTGTACTTTACTACGCTTTACCTATACTAAAAAAAGAGCAGGCATACAATACAACGTCAGTATTGTGCGCCTGCTATACATAGGGATTTTGACTTTTGTTGAAGCTACTATGAAAAAAGTGAAACATGTTAAACTCCGCATATTGGAA
>NZ_JBMDKC010000395.1:0-329 GCF_057809515.1 Bacillus sp. FG16 | reverse complement strand
AACATGGAAAGATATGTCCAGTATAGCAGTTCATTTGATCATTCGACAAGTGAATTGACGAAAACAAAAAAAGACCTGTTTTCACAGGTTGGTAATCAGGGTATTTCGTGAATATGACATAACCACATTTTAACAGAATATAGGCTATAATACTAGTCTAATTTGAAAGAATATTCAGTTATTTATACGTGACCCAATCGCCCCATTTCCGTGAGTCGTGGGTCCATGCTTTTCATTGAGTTTCATATTTAGGATACCGTAAAGTCTTTTTTACCACAATTAGGAGGGAAGTTTTTAAATGATAGAAAACCCAATGGTTTTACATAATG
>NZ_JBMDKC010000394.1:0-330 GCF_057809515.1 Bacillus sp. FG16 | reverse complement strand
TCTCAATTAATAAAAAGATTACTTCCGGAAAAAACAAACATGTGCAAGTAAAAAAACACAAAGAACATCATTCGTGGTCACTTCCATATACGCGAGCGTCAGCTCCTATCAATCATTCATTTTTCGATATATTTTTACAAATTGATATGAGAAGTATTTTATATTTTGTAAATCAACATTGTAATTTTCTTACTAAATTTGAACATATTCTCGGACGTTATACAAACCCCAAAACAAATGATACGATTCTGATTCCAAGTCTAATAGCCTGGGGCACAAACATGGGATTGTATAGAATGGGACAGGTTTCTGATATAGAATATTCAAAAT
>NZ_JBMDKC010000393.1:0-333 GCF_057809515.1 Bacillus sp. FG16 | reverse complement strand
AGATTTCACGTGCACCCGATAAATCGTCGATATCTCCATCATGATTATTTAAAATCCGATCATAGAAGGACGGGATATCTGGCGCACCAACTCTTTCCGGTCTCGCGCCCTCAATCGGTGTATAGTGTAGGATACCGCCTTCTTCATTCGTGATTTCATCTTCATCCACAGCGGAACCCATTGGGACTAACCACATACTATTTCCCATTTTCCTTGCATGCGTGGCAAACATAGACCGCATAATATTAATCTCACGTTGAATCGGCAACATATCTTTAATAAACGCTTCCCCTTTCACACTTCCGGGTATCGGAATATCACCAAAGAGAAAGA
>NZ_JBMDKC010000392.1:0-337 GCF_057809515.1 Bacillus sp. FG16 | reverse complement strand
ATCCAGGTAAATTAGATAAACGTCTTACATTTCAAGTGAAAGACGATGAAGCAAAAAGCCCAGACGGTGATCCAATAGAAAGTTATAAGGATGCTTTTACTGTATGGGGTTCTTTTATTTTTTTAAAAGGAAGAAAATATTTTGAAGCAGCCGCAGCCAATAGCGAAATACAAGGTGAAACAGAAATCCGATATCGCGCAGATGTGAATGCTGATATGAAAATTAAGTATAAGAACGTAATGTATGACATTATTTCAGTTATCCCAACTGAAAAACACACTGTATCAATCATGTGGAAGCGTGGTGGAATGAATGGCTGATGGTGTTGATTTTTTAG
>NZ_JBMDKC010000391.1:0-338 GCF_057809515.1 Bacillus sp. FG16 | reverse complement strand
ACCGCCCGTCACACCACGAGAGTTTGTAACACCCGAAGTCGGTGGGGTAACCTTTATGGAGCCAGCCGCCTAAGGTGGGACAGATGATTGGGGTGAAGTCGTAACAAGGTAGCCGTATCGGAAGGTGCGGCTGGATCACCTCCTTTCTATGGAGAATTGATGAACGCTGTTCATCAATATAAGTTTCCGTGTTTCGTTTTGTTCAGTTTTGAGAGAACTATCTCTCATATATAAATGTATGTTCTTTGAAAACTAGATAACGGTGTAGCTCATATTTTTTAATTTTTAGTTTGGTTAAGTTAGAAAGGGCGCACGGTGGATGCCTTGACACTAGGAGT
>NZ_JBMDKC010000390.1:0-339 GCF_057809515.1 Bacillus sp. FG16 | reverse complement strand
TGGCGCCAGATGGGCGTACGATTACGCATAAAAAGTTGCTAGATAGTTTCCGTGAGAATCTAGGCATTACGCTTCGTACAGGGCGTATGGGTATCGGAGACGAGGCTGTTACGGGCATGTATAAAACAAATCCGGAAGTCATTCGTACACGTGAGTACGGGGACTTAGAAACGTTAGCGCATGAAACGGGACATCATTTGGATAAACAATATGGCTTGAATGACCCAAAATTTGATGATGAATTCATGAAACTGGGTGCTCATACATCCGGTCAAAACTATACGCCTGAACAAATTCGTCAAGAAGGTATGGCGGAATTTATGCGTCGTTACTTACTCA
>NZ_JBMDKC010000039.1:0-48066 GCF_057809515.1 Bacillus sp. FG16 | reverse complement strand
ATTTGTACATGCTTAAACAAGTGAAAATGTACATGATCATCTTGACATTTACACTTTATCCTTTTTTAATAGAAACTTAGGAGCCGCAACCCTTGAATGGTTTTCTTATCTCGGTATGCAGTCCGCTTCTTATGCCCTTATCAAAATTTTACAAGCAGCTGCAAATGAAGATGTAACGAAAGATTTAAATAAAATTAACGTCCCAACAAAAATCTTCCACGGCGTTCACGACCAACTAATTCCTTACAAAAGTGCTGAGCTTACGCAACAACGAATTAAAAATTCTCAGTTACATGCTCTTACAAATAGTGGCCATGGTTCACCAATCGATCAAGCGGATGACTTAAATAAAGAACTGATAAAATTTTTACAGGCATAACAACTGCAATACAAGAATGAAAGTTAACATAATCGTTTTTTTACAAAACATAAAATTCACACATTTCTCACAAACACACAAATAAAACGATTACATTTTCATATATACTAAATGTACAAGTAATACTCCCTAAACCCAGCTTGTCTGGTTACCCCGTTAAATACTATGAAAAAAGAACTTGTATCGTTATACAAGTTCTTTTTGTTTCTTTTATTTAAAGAGGATATCTTTACTATATTGATTTCCAACGAGTAAATCATATTGAAGCATTTTATATTGCTCTAACATTTCTTTTTGTTTCTTTGTTAAATCATTGATTACTTCTCCATTTTTATCAACTTTTAATTCATCTCTAAGCACTGGTATTTCCTTGTAAAGTTCCGATAAAAATTGATAAAATAAGGATTTATTTAATCCTGTATAATCAAAAATAAGATTAGAAAAATGGATTGGGCTTACTAAACCTAAATTATCATTTGGCATATCAAAGTTTGCATACATTAATAGCGGCGTTTGCGCCATTGATAAACGTTCACTCGGTGTTTTTTCATTCGTTATATACCCATTTTCTTTATAAAAAGATTTATTTGTTCCTAATGATGGAAGATGATCTCCAAAGAATACTAATAATGTAGGTCTGTCTAAATTATCTAGTTGCTCTATTAAATATTGAAGAGCCTCATCTGAACGTCTTAATCCTTCTGTATATGTCTCTAATTCTCCCTTTGATTCTTCATTTTCTAGACCGCTAATTTCTATTAGGTTTTCACCAAATCGGCCCTCTGTAAATGGAAAATGATTTTGCATCGTAACTGCATGAATAAATGTAGGTTGTTTTTGTTTCTCTAACTCAGCAATTATCTCTTTACTCATCGCTAAATCACTAATATAATCTCCATCAATATCCACATTTTCCATCGTGTCATCTGCATTAAACTTATCAAATCCTAACACCTTATATACATCATCACGTTTAAAAAATGTGCGACCAAATGAATGAATTGCACTTGTGTAATAACCTTCTTTTTTCAACGCCGTAGGGATTGATGGAATTTCTTTCTTATTTGTAATAACCTGCTGATATGGTATAGAACCTGGCTTTAACAAACTCATTGAATAGCTCGTTAATGCCTCAAATTCAACGTTCGCTGTATTTCCCCCAAATGTAGGAGAAATAGTTTGTCCACCAGGAAAGTTTTCTATATAATGATGTAAATTTGGTACAGGATCTTCACTAAATGAAAGGTTGGTTACTTTCGTCGGATCCCAAAACGATTCACTCATTACAAAAATAATATTCGGTTTCTCTTTTTTCTTTTCGTTCCCTATATTTCCACTATATTGTTTTTTTATATCGTTTGCTATTTGAAGCATATTTTCTTTAGAATAATTTTTTGGTTTTTCCATAACTGTTGTATCTAAATTGCTAATAAACCCTAGTACAAAACCATTTGAAGCATAGTTCTCATTTTGATTCCACAAAACAAAATCTACACCTGACTTTTGAAATACTTTATTCATAAATGTATTCGCAAAATTACCGTACGCATATAGAACAAAAATAGATCCTACTACTAATAAAGCTCTTATTCCTAGATGAATCTTTACATTTTGAATATATCTTCTCATATATATCCCTGCAACAATACAAGCTACGATACTTAAGATAATGACAAAAATATAACTCCAGCTAAAATAGTCCATCACCATCGGTATAACAGATTGCATATGCGTAATTTGTGTGAAATCAGAAGGATATAACGGATCACCCCTGAAAATAAGCTTCAAATAATTCACAATACCTAAAATGACTAACGTACAGCTCGTTAAAACCATACTTAGAAAAACCTTACCTATTAAATTATATACAAGAATATATATTGCATAAATTACTACAACACTTAATATAAACTGCATATTATAAATGTAAATCCAATTCATTGTCTCTATGAAACTCATATTAACTTGCATGACAATATAAAATAATGCTACTGTATGAGCTAGCAAAAATAATATAAAATGCACTCTCAGGGATGCCTTACATATAGACATCTCTTTTTTATTGAAATGTGTAATATAAAATGTTATGCCCCATATGAAAATCATCATAACACTTAAAACAAGCTTTTGATTTAAATGATCTTTCATCGTGTCTAAATTAAAAACCTTTAAAATCATAAACAGCATAGTTATTACTAATAAAGTTACCATACTACTTATAATGCTAGAAATTAATATATTTCTTTTTGGAAGATGAAAAAGTGTAGAACCATATTTCAATTCATTCCCTCGTTTCTATGTATTAATTTCACCCCGCATCGTAAAAACTATTTCTATTAAAATAACATATATCCTATATTTCGTCTGCAAACTTGCTTCTTCTATAAATATATTTCCTTAATACTTCCTTAATCAATAGTTAAATTGTGGTATACAAATTACTCATTCTTGAAAAACTTAATTTCAGCATTCCACTTTATGATATAATAACTATGTTTTGGAAATCCTTAATACTATTAAAGATTTCACATAAAAATACGAAAGAATTAATAAAAAAGGAGTTGCTCATTTTTGCTTACTAAGTTTAAGAGTTTGCCTAAAGCGGTATATGCAATTTTGGCGCTGTCTTTCCTGTTGCACGTTTTTTGTTTAGTAAAACAGCCAGGATTAGATGGAGAGTTAGTCAAAGTAACATATGGTGCAAATGATGCCTTTAACTATTCGTTAACAGCTGAACAACTATTAAAACATGGTGTATTTGGTTATGTGTATTTAGAACCTAGTGAAGTTCCAGGGAAAAATGCATATATCACACCAGGTCAGCCATTACTATTAGCTGGCGCTATGATTATTTCTGATATTACATCAATTCCTTACTATTACGTAGCAACTGTTATTAACATGATCATGAACCTTTGCACAGTGCTATTAGTATTCTTAATAGGAAAAGAATTGTTCGAAAAAAACATTTATGGAATTGTTGCAAGTATTTTATATGCTATTTATCCAAGTAACTATACATACTTCCGTACATTGCTAACAGAAATTCCATCCATATTCTTATTGGCGTTATGTGTATATGTATTTGTTCTCGCATGGAAATACAATAAAGTGAAATTCCATATATGGTTTGGAATTGTCGTTTCAATCTTACTTATGTTCCGTCCAAATCCAGCTCCAATGATGCTCATTCCTGTTCTTGTTGTGTTATTTACATATGGATTTAAAGACTCCATTCGAATCGGATTGTTATGGCTTATCGGACCTTTCTTTATTATTGGCGCATGGGTTGTTCGTAACTACTTAGCACTCAACCAATTTATTTTATTCTCAACCCAAGGTGCAGATCCACTAATTGCCGGTGCAGATCCATTTAATAAAATTGGATATGAAAATATAGTAAATGAAATGAGAGCTAAAGGCTTAGATGACAAAGGTGCATACGCAAAAGAATTAATCAAGAACGGATTTAAGACGGACTTCACTTATTGGTTCTCTTGGTTCACTGTCGGTAAAACAATTGAATTATTCAAAACAGCTCCTGCTGTAGACCAATACCGTATTCACAACTTTATGCAACTATGTCATAGAGTGTTTATCCTCGGTACATTCTTGAGCAGCTTCTGCTTCATGCTAAATTCATTTAAACATAAACGCGTTATGATGCTAGTAGCAAGTTCTATTATTTACATTATCTTCTCAAACTTATTCTTAGCAATTAATCGCTATGGATTTTTCATTAATCCTCTTATGTGCTTAATTCTTGCATACGGATTAATTCACATTGTGCAGAAGCTTCCATTCTTCCGCACTAAGCAAGCATAATAAGAAAGAGGTCGCCCACCGTTGGACGACCTCTTTCTTATTACCCCACACTTTGCACACGGCCAATTTGTCCATTCTGTAATCACACTTTAATTCCGTATGTATGTTTTTCTGTATTTGTGAAAATATCTTTCACAACACCACTCACTGTTTTTCTTATAAATGCTCATTTTTAATTACTATAACGAAAAGAACCTGCCACAAGACAGATTCTTTTCGTTATTTTATGATAAAAGAGAAAATGATTAGCATGTGTATTATATAAAAGGAAGCAGCCATATTTTCCATACGATACATACGAGTACTATAATTACAAAATCAAAAAAATCTAATCTCGGACCTTTTTTCATATTCATATGTAGCCACATATGAAACCATTTTATTTTTGTATATTTATGGATGTTTTTCTTTGCAAATCGGTAAATAAGCATTTGCATGATAAAAAATCCGGCCACAAAAATAAATAATAAGATGAGAAATCCAATCACAAAATTCCTCCTATTTTTGTAGCGTTTTTTCTACTATCCGATTTTTCAAAACCCACTCTTCAAACTGGGCACTTCCAAATTCCCAGCTAAGATCGCGAGCATGTACAGAAAAAACGTAATGACCAGCATATTCGTCCATAAATCTCCCTAACTCTACATCGTCTTTCTGAATACCGTATACTCCAAAATTAAAATACACATCCCATACGTCTTCATTCTTCCTCTTATAAGCAATCGATTCCATATCACATTCTGTCCCGAAATAATCAAGATGTAAATGTACGCTATCATCGTATTCGCACTCCATTTTATCACCCCTTATATTTGTACTTCTTTACCACCCAAAAAATTCCTGCTATCTACACTCACATATGGGCACTTACCTACATATCATGCTTGTAGAGTGACTTCTAGGAGGTGTTATATAGTGAAAAAATTAATCGCGATTTTTTGCATCATGTTACTAGCTGTTTTTACTTTTGCTGCTTGTAGTAGTAAAAAAGAAGGTACGAAAGAACAAACTCAAAACATTCGCGTCGGCGAAGTTACCCATTCTCTCTTCTATGCCCCATTATATGTTGGGATTGAAAAAGGATTTTTTAAAGATGAAGGACTAAATATTGACCTACAAACAACAGCTGGTGGCGATAAAACGATGACCGCCCTATTATCTGGCGGAATTGATATTGCTCTCGTCGGTTCTGAAACGTCTATTTACGTTCATCAACAAGGAGCGAAAGACCCTGTCATTAACTTCGCACAGCTTACACAAACAGATGGGACATTTTTAGTTTCACGTAAAAAACTAGACTCTTTTAATTGGAATGATGTAAAAGGTGTTACGTTTTTAGGACAGCGTAAAGGCGGCATGCCGCAAATGGTGGGGGAATATGTTTTAAAGAAAAACGGCATTGATCCTCATAAAGATACAAACTTAATTCAAAATATCGAGTTTGCTAATATTGCAAATGCCTTCGCATCTGGTACTGGAGAGTTTGTACAGCTCTTTGAACCGACTGCAAGTATACTTGAGAAAGAAGGTAAAGGTTATATCGTCGCTTCATTCGGAAATGAATCTGGTACTGTTCCTTATACAACGTTCATGGCAAAAGAAAGTTTCTTAAAGAAAGATAAAGCTGCTGCTGAAAAGTTCACACGTGCGCTCTATAAAGCACAACAATGGGTTGATACACATAGTCCAGAAGAAATTGCTGATGCCGTTTCCCCGCTATTTAAAGACACTTCAAAAGACATAACAGTAAAAGTAATTGAACGGTACAAAAAGCAACATTCTTATGCAACAAATCCACTATTAGATGCGGAAGAATGGAAACAGCTCCAAACTATTATGAAAGACGCTGGTGAATTACAAAAAGAAGTCCCACATGAAGCGCTCGTCAATACAAAAATTGCCGAAAGCGTTATTAAGAAATAGAGGCGAAGGGTATGAGTTTTTTACAAATACGTAACGTTTCTCACTGTTTTTTTGCAAAAGAGAATGCCAAACTTATTCTCGAAGATATGAGCTTACAAGTGGAAGAAGGCGAATTTATTTCTATACTCGGTCCAAGTGGTTGCGGTAAAACAACGCTCCTCTCAATCATTGCTGGGCTACTTGATCCAATTGACGGTATCGTCTTTTTAGATGGTGAACCGATTACAACGAAAACATCATCTATGGGATATATGTTGCAACAAGATTACTTATTCCCTTGGAAAACGATTGAAGAAAATATTATGCTCGGACTTCATATTCGAAAGATTTATGATGAGCAGATGAAAGAACATACTTTAAACCTTTTAAAACAAGTCGGTCTGCATGGTGTAGAAGAACAATATCCTCGTGAACTATCCGGCGGTATGCGTCAACGTGCCGCTCTCGTTCGAACATTAGCGACTGATCCGAAAATTTTATTACTAGATGAACCATTCTCCGCACTCGATTATCAAACGAAGTTAAAACTAGAAGAACTCGTTTTCAACTTACTAAATAAATATAAGAAAACATCACTACTTGTTACTCACGATATTGAAGAAGCGATTGCGATGAGTGATCGTATTTATTTACTGCAAGCGAATCCCGGAAAAATCGCAAAAACCTTTATCGTCCCGGAAAGTATCCGTTCTTTATCACCGTTAGAAGCACGCCATCACTACGATTTCCCAGCCCTCTTTCAAGATATATGGAAGGAGCTGGAACGACTTGGATAATATCAAACAACTACATGAACAATTTCGAAAGAACGAACGCAGACGCGCTTGGATTGCTCGCTCGCTACAACTTTTACTACTTATTCTTTTCTTTGCACTATGGGAAATAGCTAGTAAAAAAGAATGGATTGATCCTTTACTCTTTAGCTCTCCTTCGAGTATTTGGGATCTCTTCTTAACGAAATGGATCGACGGTTCACTTTGGGTCCACATATGGACGACATTACTGGAAACAGGAGTAGGCTTCATTCTCGGAACAGTACTTGGTGCTATTATTGCCACGTTCCTTTGGTGGATGCCACTTCTAGCCCGCGTACTTGATCCTTATCTCGTCGTCCTAAATGCAATGCCAAAAGTTGCACTCGGTCCAATCATCATCGTTATTTTCGGTCCAAACATTTCATCTTCTATCGCAATGGGAGTAATCATTTCCATCATCATTACCATTCTCGTTATTTACAGTGCATTTCAAGAAGTCGATTCTAACTATATAAAAGTGATGGACACATTTGGTGCAAATAAATGGCAATGTTATAAGCAAGTCGTTCTCCCTGCATCTTTTCCAGCAATTATCTCAACGTTAAAAGTAAACGTTGGTTTATCCTGGGTCGGTGTTATTTTCGGAGAACTTCTCGTTTCCAAACAAGGACTTGGCTACTTAATTAGCTACGGATTCCAAGTCTTTAACTTCACACTCGTCTTACTTAGCGTACTACTCACATGTGTTCTTGCAACTCTTATGTATGTATTTGTTGAGGCATTTGAAAAAATTCTAATTGGAAAAAGAAAAAGAAGCTGACTCAAAACAGTGCGCTATAGTCAGCTTCTTTCTTTTACCTTTTATCACACATTTTCGTTTCATTTGTAATGTTTCCATCCGCAACCGTAACTGTATGGAAACAGTCTTTCACACGTACTGTAACGACATTATCTTTTCGATCTATCACATGATAATCATTAAACTTTTCATTCAAAGCACTACGAATTTGCTCCCCTTCAAAAATCGGAAAACCGTGAGACATTACCCAAATGAGACCAGCAACAGCAAGAATCGTTTTCATACGTTTCATTACCTCCTCGAGAGTAAAATTATAGTCCCTACAACACGCGCATTATAATTGTGTCTAAATTGTGACATTTTTATACTAATTCTCTTTTATGCCTCCAGTTCCTTCTTCTTTTTAATTAAAATGCAGAATTTTCAATTTTATCAACATAAGAAAAAACGCAAAGAATTAAAAATTCTTCACGCTTTTCTTTAACGAAACTATATCGAAAGCATAACTCACATTAGTCTCCACTTTGTTGTTCTATCGTTTTTGAAACATCATATAATCCCGACAGCACTTCCGCTCTCATTTTTACAAGCTCAGGAAACTGATAGAAGAAAGCAATTTTCTTATATTTTAACTCTGTACCTTCTTTCACCTTTTTTGAATCTTGTAAAATGAACGCTGTAAATGTATCTGCGATATCTTCCGTTACATTTGTTGTTCCATATAGTGATACAAAATCATCATGCTTTTCTTTATAAAATTCAATTTGTGCCTCTTCACTTTCTTCTACTTTCTTTTCTGTCCACTCTTGCTCAATTGGTTTCCAAAATTCATTATAAAATTGGTTAATATACGAACTTTTTCTCACACATCCATTTTTCACGAACACCGTTTTACATTTATTTCGATATGATGAAATGTCTTTCTCTTCATCAAACGCCTCTAAATACTTTCTATCCACTGGTACTTGTTTATGTCCAATCGTTAATACGTGAGCCGTTTCATGAATTAATGTTTTCATCACTTCATCTATATTCACCCCAGAATCAAGCACATCTAAACTAAGCACCCAATCTCTCGGGTCATCCATACTTGGCATGACATGGGCAACAACGCCATCATAACCATCTGTTATTAGACCAAATCCTGTTATATTCTCACGATATTTCACTGGGACGAGAGTGCGATACATGTCCCATAAGGTTTCATGATACTCTCTATCTTGTCGCTGACTTAACAAATCATCTTTTGCTACTTCGTCATCTGCAAAAACTTTATTCAATCTCTTACGATCCAATTTTTCAAAATAAGGATCTACAATTTCATCATCATCGATATAATAAGAAGCTAAAAAAAAGTAATTGTCATCCTCTTCTTTTTTCTGTTCCGCCTCTTTCATATTCATACTTTCATACTCTTCTATGTCATAATCCTCTACTTTTTCAAGTTCTGAAAGTCCCTCTATCTTTTTATATACTTTTTGTAATGTTTTATCTCCTATTTGCGTGCAATCTTCTTCTGTTTTACAAATTTCTTTTTCTTTCGTAACCTCGATAGCACTATCGCATCCTGCAACTAAACTGCTTGCTATAATACAACACACTAACTTGCCATACAGTTTCTTCATACAATCCCCCATTATTCCATTCTACAAAATATCATAATCATTTTTTTGTGAATATGCGATAATTAATTATAAAGTGAAACTTTAATCAGTGGGGATTTTGTTCATCCCCCACTGATTATCAGCCCTCACCAATCGGGCGTTTACGGGCAGCAGGGCCCCCACCTAACTTCTTTGCTTCCGCTGAATTTTGAGGTGGGGGTCTTACTGCCCGGCAAATAGCGGGATAAAAACTGTAAGGAGGTTTCCCATGATTCGTGCAATCTTATTCGACTTAGATGGAACACTATTAGATCGGCGCCAATCTTTAGAACAATTTATTTGTGAGCAATATAATCGCTTCTCCTCACATTTGATGAGTATAGAGAAATCAGAGTATTGTTCTCGATTTCTTGAACTCGATAATAATGGCTATACGTGGAAGGATAAAGTATATGCTACTCTCCTTTCCGAATACAACATTACTACTTTAACGCAAGAGCAACTGCTACACGACTATATTACAAACTTCCAACATCATTGTATTCCTTTCAAAAACACGCATGAACTACTTCAACAATTAAAACAGCGAAACATTAAAATTGGTATTATCACAAATGGTTTTACTGAATTTCAGATGAGCAACCTTCGAGCACTACATATACATACGTATACAAACACCATTCTCGTTTCAGAAGCTGAAGGAATTAAAAAACCTCACCCTGAAATTTTCGAACGTGCTTTGCAAAAACTAGATGTTAAGGCAGAAGAATGTCTTTATGTTGGAGATCATCCAGAAAACGATGTGCTTGGTTCTGAACAAGTAGGAATTCTTGGTGTTTGGAAAAAAGATTCGTTTTGGGGTGATTTTAAGCATTCACGTATCGTAGATGATTTGTTGGAGGTGCTTTCGTTTTTAGAGGTGGAGCTTAAACGGTAAACTGTTGCTTACTTGGTTAATCTATAACTAGAAATTTTTTATAAAACTGTACGTTGATAAGATGTGCTTCCCTTATTTTAGCTTCTATCTCATGAATTTTTTTCTATTCTCTTCCCATTCTTTCTACTTATAAAAAAAGCCTAGCATTTATGCTACGGCTTCCTACTTTATGTTCTTTAAAATGTTGCGTAATCCACAAAGATTTTCTCCTCTTTTATATAAAATTAGGATTAATAGAAGAATCTATATTTATATATTCTTTTTTGCATTGTACGAAACAAAGTCTATAAACATATCCGTAATACCAACTTTAACTTTAATTTTACTTTTCGTTTTTATCATAAAGAAAATTGTATTCCATTACTAGGTGTCATAATTTTACACTGTAGAAATCCATTTCATCTGTAATAGAAAAACCTGCGCTTCTGTATAGACGGATTGCTTGTTCATTATCTGCATTCACACAAATAGAAATTTCTTCTACTTTTACAAAGCTAAATAATTCATACAATCCATAGTTTAAAAGTTTTAAGCCAATCCCTTTATTTCGCACTGAAGGATGGACGGCAATGTATTCTATATTTCCCTCTTTAAATTCCAGGCTCCCTTCAATATAAATATACCCTAACAAAAGGCCTTCTTTCTTAAAAACGAATAATTTATTTTCCTCATTTATTCTATTAATAATTGCTTCTCCACTATAATAAGTATCTGGAAATACTTTATCATGTAACTTAATAAAACTTTCATAAAACCCAGATGTAATTGGTTCTATTACTAAACTAGGATAATACACGAAATTTGAGGGGTGTATTTTTAAAATCACATGTTTTCCTTGTTTATCCACAACTAAATCGTTCATAAATTTTTTTACATTTTTATTTTTCCTATTAAAAAAACCATTAAATGTATGTACACTTCCTTCCAATTTGGATACTCCTATTTTCCACAGCTTTGCTGCTAGCCTTTCCCACTGCTCTTCTTTATGAATAAAAGGTCCCCAAATTTCAGCTGTTTTAGTGTCACTATCTACATCAAAACCAAGTGCTCCAACAATTTCTAAATCCTCATACAGAATAGTAAACGATTTTTCAAAACTACAGTCAGAAAATTCATTTTCTAAAGTGCTTTTTATTTCATCCTTTTGTATCCCACAATAACCAACATGATATTCTGGTATTTGATTTAAAGTCGCAATATAAGAAGCTAATTTAGTTAACTCTCTGTTTTCTCTCTTATACTTAGTCATCTATTCTTCTCCTTTATCTAGTAATGTCCAAATAGACCTTTGTTTTTAGCGATTTTTTCGCATCTCCAAAATACAATTAATCCTATAACTAAATAGATACATGCATTTACTATAAGAAATAATAACTCTGCTCCCCCAATAGAGAACAATGATTTTTTATTTATGGCTATATCCCTAATCAATTGTAACCCTAACATAAACGGACCGTATTTTAGGAAGGGAGCTACCGTTAACGGAATAAATGTCAGACCCATAATAATAAATTGAAATAATTGTAAGATGTAATCCACCTGTTTTAAAATCATTGTAATTCCAGCTATCGCATAACCAATTCCAAATACGCCTATTAATGTAATACATAAAATAGGTAATATAGAAATTAAATCAATATTTAGCCATTGATTTGCTGTTAACATAGCACCAAATAACAAAAAAGATATAGTCACCAAATTAATTAATATTGTGCTTATCATCCTTGTAAGTAATATAAAAGAAAGTTTATACGGTGTTAAATATAGCTGTTCTAATGTTCCTTGTCCTGCCTCATTCGATATCTCCCAACCGATTCCTTGTGTTACCGTTAAAATAAGAAACCAAAAAACATAATTTAAAATTACCAACTGTATGTTATGCTCTATTGTATTAGGATCACCAACTAAAGTTATACCTAAAAAAAATCCAAGAAAAACCAAGTAAAATATAACCAATTCACTTATTGTGTTAGGAAGATAGCGTAACATATTTATACCTTCCCTTCGTAAATTGGAAATAAAGATATTATATAGACCCATATGCCACCTCACCCTTTATTAGCTTCAAAAATACTTCCTCAAAATTAACTTGATCTTTCTCAATAGACTCTATTTCAATATCAAATTGCTTTAGATAATTCATAATAGAATAAAAATCATCATTGCTAGATATTGTTACTTTAATAATATCTTTTCCATCTTTTTCAATTATGTGAATTGGATCATTTAGTTTGTATAGAGTTTGCCTGTATGTTTCTTTTAGATGTATACTGGTAATAAATTGATAGGACTTAACTTGGAATAAATTCATTAGATTCAAAACGGTGTCATTTGTTATAATTCTTCCATTACTAATAATTACAACTCGATCACATAACTTTTGAATTAAATTCATATCATGGGAGCTAATTAATATAGTTTTATTTTCTGTATTCACGATTTCTTTTAAAAATGTTCTTATTTCATTATTAGATTCCACATCAAGTCCGAGAGTTGGTTCATCTAATAATAGAATTTCTGTATCAGCCATAAGTGCAATAATAATAGCTACTTTTTGTTGCATACCACGAGAAAGATTTTTTACAAGTTCATTTTTCTTCTCGTATAATTGGAATCTTTCTAAAAAGTAATCTATTCGAGATTGAATATGACCACGGGATATTCCACGATTCCCCAAAAAATATTCTATATTTTCTTTCACTGTTAGACGCCAATATAAATTACGATTACCTTCTAAAACAGAACTAATATGTTTCAGCGCTTTCTTATTTTTGTGTGTTACAGATATACCATTAATCCTTATATCCCCTTCATTGGTTTCTATAAGACCGCATAGACATTTTATTAATGTTGTTTTTCCAGCCCCATTGATACCTAAGAGCCCAACGACCTCCCCTTTTCCAATATTAAAAGAGATATTGTTTAATACTTCTACTTGTTTATTTCTAGTTTTATACGTTTTTTTTACTTTTATAACTTCTATCATTTTTTCTCCTCACTTTTATGCTTTTATATCCTTTAAATTAATAGGAGTAACTTTGGGATATGCTAATTTTAATTCTTCTAAGTTTTTATATTTTGATATTCTCATTAAAAGATTAATAACATATTCTTTAGTAGGACCTTCTCTAACCCCCATAGCCACTTTAAATAATCCTTTTCCCTGTTTTAAATTTGGAATTATCACCTCAAAACGATGAGTTCTAAACCCAAAACTTGAGCCCATTACAAAGGGGATTTTTTTCCTTTTCGCTTCATAATTTACAATACTAAGTAACCAACCGTAATTTTCCAATGTATCTTCTTTTAAATGAAAAACAACAAAAGGAGCTTTTGCCCAACTTTCTGTAGAAATAAGAGATGGGTATGCAATATTATTAAAAATACCTTTATTACAAATAGATTTTGCTAAATCTTCATTATTCTTAAATACTCTATTACAATAAATAGAAAATCCCTTTCTATTTAAGAAAAATTTATTATCTAATAAAGAAATTTCTTCATAAGTTAGTCCTGTTCCTAATAACGTTCGTACTTTTCTAATATAAGAACAAATATTCTTTGCTGATGGTATTTGATTATTTTCCTTAACTGTATAAACACTTAATAATCCACAATTTGAAAATTCCATACCTTGCTGATCTAACTTCAAACAAGAGTGAATATGTACAAATATTAAATTAGGAATAGCCTTGAGTTTTTCTAACAACTCAATCACTCTTAATGTATTCCCGTTTAAAGTAGTATCTATAATCAAAACCTTTAAATTTCTCGATGTATCCTTAGTTAACTTATCTATAAAGCTAACAAAATTAAACACCTCTAATGACCAGTTATAACGAACCGGCTCTATAAAGAAAAGATCAAATCGACTAATACTTGCTTCAAATTCTTTTTGGGTTTTAAAATTTTGAATTTCAATAGAATCCCTTTTGTATAAATCTAGCAATACACGAGTTTCAAAATAATCTCCCCATGTGCATAATTTTAATGGTTGTTTTTGTGTTGGCTTTGACATTCCAAAAAAACTTTGTAAAAAAGTAGATATACAAGCCATCCCACTTGAAGCGAAAACATGATCACATTCCCATTCATCATGTTTTTCACGATATAAATTAGCTTTTCTTTCTAAATGAACCGGCTCTATGTTTCTTTCATAACTAAAATCTATCTTATTTTGTGAGGGTAAATATTTTACTTCTCCCAGTGGAGGTGACTTCATATGTTTATTAGTAGTAAATTGGACAAATTCCATCCATAAAACTCTTAATTGCATGCTTAAATTTTCCAGATGCATTTCATCTTCAAATGTCCCAATTTTCTTTTCACTAATTTGCCTACCTAAGTGAACTGCGGATTCTAGCCAACCATTTGTTTTTGCTGAGTAAGGATGCCCTTCCATACCTAGAGAAAAATATATTGAAATTAAATCCTCTATTTCTTGTAATAAAACTATATCATTAGAAAATTCAGTTAACGCCAACTTCTCTTCCTCCTACTCTATACAATCTATTATTATTAAGAATCCACTCATCTGGTAAGGGAAAACCGTGCATATTTCTAGCCATACTAGTTACATATGCCCCAGCTGGAGCTAATAACACCCGATCCCCAATATCTAAACGTTCATTATAATTTGATTGAATGAATATGTCTTTCTCATAGCAAGTAGAACCACAAATCTTATGCATGTCTTTTATAAGATTATTTGTGTACGTATATACCAAGATAGGCGGAGTCCAATACATTAAATTCCATGCTGAACTATCCAAAGTAACTATCCTATGATTCCCCTCTACGTCTGAAGTAAGCACTGTCGAAACAAGATATCCGCACATGGCCATTAACAACATCCCAGGTTCTATTATTACTTTCACTTGTCTATTTAATAATTTATTTATCCTTTTAATTACACCTTCTAAGATATCCCAGGTTTTTGTAACCTCATTTTCATCAGAATATAAATATGTTAATCCTCCACCAAAGTTAAGAACCTCGACTTCCGGAAACATTTCCACCATTTTTTCCATTCCCAACGCTACTTGCGACATTATATTTGAATTCCTTATCTCTCCCAAATGCACATGTATTTGCTTCACTTTAAGTCCATATTTTTTTAATAACATTTTTATATCTGAAGAAAATACATCAATACCAAAACGACTTTGTTCTCCAAAGGTGGTTTCTAATTCTGAATCTAGTAAATCTAATTTAAACTTAACTCTCAACCCTATCTTGTTTTCAACACTCCCATTTTTCAGCGCTTCTTTAAGTTGTGATACAGTGCTAAAATCTGGGATAATTCCATTTTTGTATAAAACCTCTATTTCATTACTTGAAAAAGATGGAGAGGTAGCGTAGATATGTTGAAATCCGGCACTTTTAGCAACATCTAACTCTGCTATAGACGCAACATCCGCACCAATTCCTAGTTCCACTAAAGTTTTCAATAGAGAAATATTCCTATTTGCTTTGACAGAAAAACAAATATGAGTATTAGGTATTTTACTAATGTTATCCTTTATTTTTTTCACTACATATTTAATTGCCTCAACATCATAAATGATTGCAGGGGTTTGTATATCAAAGTTTTTATTAATTAACAACTGTGGTATTTCTGGATAAATACTCATATTTTCTCTCCATTATATTAGATAATATATTTATGATAATTCTTGAGATAGTAATCCCCTCAGTCTCAGATTCCTCTGGTAATAATTCAACTATATCTAGACCAATAACCTCTACCTGTCCAACTATAAATTCTAATATTTCTATCATTTCATCATAACTAAATCCACCTGGTAACGGCGTCCCTGTAGACTTAATTACCGCTGAATCAAATACATCTACATCAAGTGTTATATAATATTGCAATTCTTTATTTAACACATCTCCAAATTCATTCAAATTATTCAAAATTGATTTTCCAGGCCATTGTTTTACCTTTTCATGTGTTAGCTGATTCTCAACTAACTGTCTAATACCAACTTGAATAACCTCTTCGATACCCTCTTCCTCAAGAACTGCATCTATAAAATTACCGTGGTGTACCGAATCTCTCCAGTTATCCAACTTATTTAATCCAAAATCAGAATGTGCGTCTAATTGAATAACACCTATTTTCTTCGCTCTCACTATTCCTTTTAGGCATGGTAGAGTAATTGAATGATCTCCCCCTATTGTTACCGGAAAAACATTATGATTGACCAAACGAAACACAGTCTCTTCCAACGCATCGAACTCTTTACCATTTCTAGCAAATACAATTGATTGAATATCGCCAATATCCGCCATTGTTACATTTTCAAAAATCCTTTTTCCTTTTATTGGATCATAAACTCCACATAAGGACCGCGAGTTATGCTGATATACAGCTCCACTTACTTTCCTTAAATATCTTGGTGCAAATCGACAACCTGGTCTATACGTTACATTAAGGTCATATGGCATCCCTATAAAAGCTATATTGCACCATGTTCCATTCATACATTCAGACAGCGTTACCACTTCTGAATTAAACATACCTCCTTTCCCTCCTCTAAAAGTTTCTGCTTCCGGGGTAAACTCTTCAATTATCCCCTGTTCAAGTAAAGAGTTTATCATTGAATCCAATAGCTCACTTGTTAAATCAAACCGATTAAGTAATAATTTATGTGCAGCATCTCTTGTTATTGGCAAATAAAACGCCCTAATACACTCTAAGGAGCTTTGTTCTACATTTATTTCCCAGCCTTCTTTAGAATCCCATAAGGTGAGATAATTTAATTCTTCTTTAATAATTAAACTTTTTTTTACTCTATAATATTTATTCATATCGACTTCCTCCAGAGTGATTAATGCGAATTAATTGATTTTCCAACAATAAATATTCACCTGGCAAAGGTAGACAGTTAAACCTTCTAGAGTTTGTCATGGTATATGCCCCAGAAGCAGTAAACAAAATTTTATCTCCAACATCTAAATTCTCTAATTCAAAATCCATCATATTCCCGTTTATATCTTTCCCAAAAAAGTCCCCTTCATATAAGGTATTTCCTGCAATTAAAATTTTTTCTTTTTTCTTATTCTTCTTATTTAGGCTAATAAGATTAGGTTTATGCCAGGGGGCTAAATTCCAAGCAGAAGAGTCCACAGTAATCACTTTCTTATTAAAAAAGGTATGAAACTCGCTTGCCATCACAGATGTAACTAGATATCCACAACCTGATAATAACGCTCCTCCTGGTTCAAAACGTATATGTATCTTCCTATTATTTTCCTTCTGCCACTTAACTACTTTCTCTTTTAAACTAGAAATAGCTTTCCTAGCCTTTTCACGATCAACATAAAAATGAAACATTCCTCCTCCAAAGTCAAGAACTTCGACATTACTAAGATAACTTGCAACGGCAAATAAATAATCAGCTTTATAGAGCAACGATTGAGGTGTCATTTGTCCAGTATGAACATGTAACCTTGTTATATTTAAATTGAATTTTTTTATATTTTTTTCCAATCTATCGTCAAGAATATTTATGCCAAATCTACTATCTTTTCCAAATGTTGCTGCAGACTCAATTTCAGTTGGTAGCGGAATTCTAACTCTAATTCCAACATTCGTATTAGGAAAATGTTCCCATATAAAATCAACTGTGAAATAGAATCAATGTCTAAAGTAATCCCTTCATTCATGAAAACTCTCATATCCTTCAAACTATAAGCTGGATTTGTCGTAGTTATCTCAGTAAAACCAGCCTTCTTTGCAAGCTCATATTCTCCTAGACTTGCTACATCGCACCCTAGTCCCCATTTCGCATATAAAGATAATAATTCAGGAGTATGTGTAGCTTTTACAGCAAGATTTAATTTTGCATGGGGGAGTTCTTTCAGATCCTCTTGTATTCTATCAACTACATCTTTCATACCAGCATAATCATATATAATTGCAGGTGTATTCACATCGCATGCAACTTCATAAAGCTTAGAGGATGGTTGAGAATATAGCGGCTCTAAAATACTTTCGTTAGATTTTACTTTCACTTTGTTACCTCCCTTTATATTTCTTCAATATCTCATAGATCTCGTTGAATATTATTTTTTATTTTTTACACTTAATTTTTTCTATTAAATCTGATCTGTACGAGGCCTAGAACCTCCCAGCATCGTTAAATCTAAATTAATCCCTGATCCTCCTTGTTTTTCAAAAACAGGAACACCATTAGTTTCTAACTCAATTTCCATTTCCTCTGTAACTTTTAAAGCATTCAATTTATTCTCTAAATCTCTTAAACTCATATTTATCCGCTCCCTTTTCTTTTCAACGAGATCTATCAAACATTGTTACCTATTTGGATAATATATACTCATATTAGCGTTTTCCTTTTTTTGGTTCAATATCCAATATGTTGATAAACATTTTAACTTTTATTTGGTTTATAAGGAAAAAAATCAAATAATTCAAAAAATATTCCAGTTTTATATTTTATATTACCTTCAATTAAGACTTATTTATGACAGAAAATTCTGTTTTTTATTGAAAAAACAAAATATGTTATAAATAATTTCTTAAATCAAATCGCTCACTATTTTTTATGGCGTAATCTTTTATAATGCCCACAAAAAAAGAAACCGGCTACTTTACTTCGTAAAACAGCCGATTTCTTCTATATGTTTCATCGTACGCGCCAATACATCGTCGCGCATTATAAAGCTAAATTTTCTATTCGTTTTAATGTTGTCAGGAATGTCTTTTAATAAAACAGACCCTTTCGTTTCTTCGTAATGCGTATGTTCTTCTACCGCACTAATTGTTGCAAAATAAATGTTTTTAATGATTATTTTGTCTTTTCCAGATACTTTATATTGTCCTAAGTAAGTTAAATCAGAAACTATGCCGCCGGTTTCTTCATGAACCTCTCGAACTGCCGCTTCTTCCGGTGTTTCCCCTAGTTCTACTTTACCACCTGGAAATTCAAGACCGCGACGTAAATGATGCGTTAATAACCATTGATCCCCGTACCGGCATACAACCCAAACATGCTTTGGCTCAGGAGAAAATGGATAACGTTCAAACGATAATTGTACAGTGTTGTGGTAATAATCTTTAAATTTGTACATGCCATTACTCCCCTATTGATGGTTACAAGTTTTTCCTACCACAAATTGTAGCATATTCTCGCTTTTCTGCATAATATTATCCAATTACAATCCATTGATTATTCCCATTTGCGCGACTAATTCTTTCGTCTCATGATTTCCTAAATCGTAAATCATTTTATATGCTTTTTGTAGTTGTTCATCATATCGGTCATTATTTGAATCGTGATGATACTCAACGAATGGAACGTGGGAGCGTACAAATGACCCTAAATCTTCTACATATGCTTGATCAAAGTGCTCTCTTAATTCCGTAATTTCCTCATCATTTGCGGAAATCTCAAAATTATACGTATCCGCCGTCTTCACTTGTGAAATTTGACCATTTCCTATTGATATATAATATGTTTTTTTCGTCTCCATGTAACACCCTTCTTTCATCCTTTTATTTTCTATTGTTTTCATCAATTACAAAATTATGTAAAATAAAGAAAAGGAGGGGTTTTATGTTCAAAATATTAATTATCGGTATTATCATCGTCCTAATCATCCTTGTACTCTCCATCATGACAATTAATAAAGGCTACGCTTATAAACATTCGGTCGATAAACTAGAAGATAATCCTTATACAAAAAAGAATAAGGAGAATTCCTAATATGCTTCGTATACTTCGCATCATAGTAGCACTCACTGTGATCGTTATGTCGGCAATTGGATTATATACAGGTCAAAATAATTTTTTACCTCTTTCACAATTTCTATTAGGGGCTTTAATGTTTCTCATCGCATTTGAACAAATAAAGAAAAAGGAGTCCGGAACTGGGGTTATTTGTATCGCTGCTGGAGCATTCAGTTGGATTGTTCTCATCATTACCTACATAAAATAGAGGAGGTCTTTTATGATAAAAGGAGTACGGATTACTTTATCACTTATTGCTTTATGTATAGCAATCTATGGATTTTTTACTAGTAATAGAGAAATAATGCCGTATATGTTTATCTCTTTAGGAGTTATGGGCCTCACCATAAGTTTAGAGGAAATATTAAAACGGCAAACAGGAGGTAGTGTGCTCGCTCTACTAGCAGGTGCCGCTGCTTTATTTATTGGTTTCACAGAAATATTCCGATAAATGGTCTAAAGGAGGCTATACAATGCTAACTCTAACTATATTACGGAGTTTTTTAGCATTTCTCATGCTTCTCTTACTCACTCTAAATACTTATATCCATGTTACCGATAATTTTTCACTTCTCCCATACGTACAATTTATTCTCAGTTGCTCCTTTATTCTTCTAGGAATTAATGAATTGAAATCTGGCCGAAAATCAATGAGTATCCCGTATTTTTTCGTTTCTGGTCTTATATTATTCGTTTTAATATCGTATTACTTTCGCTATATGTAAAATGAATTTCCGACCAATTTAGCATGTAGAACTATTTTCTCTCAGTAACTATTTCTTTCTACTTAAGGGGGATTCCATGTTAAAAAACATTCAAATTATAATCGCCACTATCGCTCTTTCTCTCGCCCTATTTAGCTTCTTTGCAAACTTCACTATTCTTTTACCTTACGTGTTTATCCTTTTAAGTATTATGTGTATCCTTTTTGGAATCGATGAAATAAAAGAGCAGCAAAAAACGAAAGCATTTGTTTATTTTCTCTGTTCTGCCTTTGTTTTATATGTTGGAGTGTCTATTATACTTTCATAAAAAAAGAACATGTTCGCTCTTAATACAATAAAAAACTGCCCTTTCACAGGCAGTTTTTTATTTTATCCAAACACTTTCTCAAGTTCATCTTTATCTTGGCTTAACCAGAAGTTCATTAAGCGTTGTGCTCCTTCTAAGTCGTGAAGCTTCGCTTGACCACATTGCGTTTCATTTGCAGCTGGAATTTCTGTAATTTGAACCGCATCTTTTAATGTTAATTCTAATAAATCAATGATTTCTCGTACTGTCGGTGTTCCGCTCACTACAAGATAATATCCTGTTTGGCAGCCCATCGGTGAAATATCGATAATATCAAAATGCGGATAACGATCAATATATTTACGTAAATTAAATGCTAATAAATGCTCTAACGTATGAATAACATCTGGTTTCATTGCTTGTTTATTCGGTTGGCAGAAACGAATATCAAATTTATTTACAATACCGTCACTACCTACATTGTGAACTCCGCAATGTCTTACATAAGGTGCCTTTACAATCGTATGATCTAATTCAAAGCTTTCTACTGATGGCATACAACATCTCTCCCGCTTTTAATTTAATTCCGTTATATCCAATATGATATAACGGAAATGCACATTAGTAAAGTATTATGTACAGTCGTGCTATAATACTTTAAGACTATGCTGAAAAGGAGACCATTATGAAACAGATTTTTATTGGGATTATACGCTTTTATCAAAAGTTCATTTCTCCGATGACACCACCAACTTGCCGCTTTTATCCGACTTGTTCTCATTACGGATTAGAAGCGTTTCAAAAACATGGTGCACTCAAAGGCTTTTGGCTTACTTGTAAGCGTATATTAAAATGTCACCCTTTCCACCCGGGAGGATTTGATCCTGTCCCAGATAAAAAGGATGACAAAGTAAATTCTTAATTGTCGTAACCATTCACAACTAAATCTAATTTTCCTGTATCAGGATCTATAACAAGACCATGAACAGGTACTTCTTCTGGAAGTAATGGATGGTTGCGAAGTATCGATACGCTATGTTCTACACTTTCTTCTACACTAGAGAATCCTTGTAGGAATCTTTCTAAATCGATTCCAGAATAACGGAGTGTATCTAATTTCTCATTTGTTATACCGCGCTCTTTCATCTTCTCAATTGTACTGCTTGCCTGAATTTTTGCCATACCGCAATCGTGGTGACCAACTACACAAACTTCATCAGCACCAAGTTCATATACAGCAACTAAAATACTACGCATAATACTTCCGAATGGATGTGAGATAACAGCTCCTGCTACTTTAATAATTTTCACATCACCGTTACGCATATTCATTGCTTTTGGTAATAATTCAACAAGACGAGTATCCATACAAGAGATAATTACCATTTTTTTATTCGGGAATTTTCCTGTTTCATACTCTTCGTATTTTTTCTCTTCAACGAATTTTTCATTGTATTGTAAAATCTCTTCTAATGACTTCATAATAAAAAACCCTCTTTTCTCTCATTTACATTACTTATATAGTGTACCAAAATTTAAAAAACTCAAAAAGGATATTGCTTTATAGTAAAAATAGGATGTTTTCAGATAATCGACATAATTCTTTCAAAATATACACACACCTTTGTAACAAGTCCCCTCTATTTTAAACGTATTTTCACTATAAACTGATTGTAGATAATGTAAAAAAGGAGTGAATATTCATTATGTCCGACGTTCTGTTACTGAGTCGTTTTCAATTTGCAATTACTATTTTTTATCACTTTTTATTTGTACCTTTGACAATCGGACTTGTCATTTTAGTAGCATGTATGGAAACTCAATACGCCCGCACATTGAATCCAACATACCGTAAAATGGCAAATTTCTGGGGTAAATTATTTACAATTAACTTCGTAATGGGGATTATAACCGGGATTACGATGGAATTCCCATTTGGAACAAACTGGTCTGAGTACTCCAAATATATGGGAGACATTTTTGGATCACCTCTTGCAATTGAAGCACTTGTTGCCTTCTTCTTAGAATCTACTTTCATGGGAATATGGTTATTCGGTAAAGACAAAATTTCACCAAAGTTCCGTGCCTTCTGTATGTGGATGGTTGCACTTGGAACAAATATTTCCGCACTTTGGATTATTACAGCAAATGGTTTTATGCAAAACCCTGTTGGCTATGTAGTACGTAATGGCCGCGCTGAATTAAATGATTTCTGGGCACTCGTTACAAATCCATATGCTTGGAACATGTTCTTCCATACTGTCATTGGTTGTTATATCGTAGGTGCTTTCTTCGTTATGGCAATTAGTGCCTATCACTTATTGCGTAAAAATGAAGTGGAATTCTTCAAAAAATCATTTAAGTTTGGTTTAATGTTAGGCTTATTCGCCGCAACAATTACACCGTTTATGGGACATCAATCTGGTGTATCAGCAGCTAAATATCAACCCGCAAAAGGAGCTGCGATGGAAGCAGTTTGGGAAACTGGAAAAGGACAAGGCTTCTCAATTGTTCAAATTCCTGATGTGAAAAATGAGAAAAACTTTGAATTCCTTACGATTCCAAAACTCGGAAGCTTCTTCTATACAAACTCATTTGATGGCGAAATTGTTGGTTTAAAAGATATTCCGAAAGATGAACGTCCAAATGTTAACCTCGTGTATTATAGCTTCCGCTTAATGGTTGCACTTGGTATGTTCTTTATGGCATTAACTTGGTATGGCTTCTATTTAAACCGAAAAGGAAAACTAGAAAACTCAAAACGTTATTTAAAAATTACAATATGGTCTGTCTTACTTCCATACATTGCGATTAATGCTGGCTGGATTGTCGCTGAAGTAGGTCGTCAACCTTGGACAGTATATAAACTAATGCGTACCGCAGAATCTGTATCACCTATATCTGTCCCGCAAATTTGGTTCTCATTAATTAGTTTAATTTTGTTCTACACTTTACTTTTAATCGCAGACGTATACTTAATGCTGAAGTTCGCGAAAAAAGGACCTGCAGCATTAGAAGATCCTGCTACTGAGGGAGGCGTGGCTCATGTCTCATGATATGCTTGCAATCATTTGGTTTGGTTTATGGGGCGTGATTTGGACAGTTTACTTCATTCTTGACGGGTATGCACTTGGTAACGGAATGATTTTTCCTTTCGTTACGAAAGATCGACAAGAACGAAATCAATTACAAGAAGCAATTGGCCCATTCTGGGGCGGTAATGAAGTATGGTTAATTACAGCTGGTGGTGCAACATTTGCTGCCTTCCCAGTCACATATGCCAATATGTTTAGTTATCTCTATACACCGTTATTCTTAGTATTACTTGCACTGTTTGCTCGTGCCGCTGGACTGGAATTCATGCATAAAGATGATTCACCAATTTGGCAAAAAACTTGTAAATGGGCATTTACAATTGGGAGTTTCTTAATCGCCTTTTTATTCGGTGTTACATTTGCTAACTTGTATTACGGACTACAAATCGGAAAAAATGGCTATGAAGGAAATTTACTTAGCTTACTAAACCATTACGGTATTTTAGGAGGGTTGTTCTTCACTGCTATATTCGTTGTCTCTGGTGCCCTTTGGGTCATGATTAAAACGACTGGTGAAGTATCCGACCGTGCTTATAAAATCGCAAGACCGTTTTCAATGGCAGCAGCTATTATTTTAGCTATCTTCTATGTAGCAACTGCTAATCGGACAAACTTATTCCAAAACTTTACGGAATATCCGGTACTATTCATTCTTCCAGTACTTGCAATGCTAATGAGTGTACTCGCACTTATTATGGTGTACAAACATAAAATTGGCCTTGCATTCACATTCGTTTGCCTAACAATCGCAATGTTTATGACAACTGGCTTTGCAGGTATGTTCCCAAGAATGTTACCATCTCGTATTAACGACGCATACAGTACAACGTTATACAACGCAGCCGGTAGTCAATTAAACTTAAAAATTATGTTCTTCGTTGCAATGGTCATGGTACCAATCGTTATTGGATATCAGCTTTGGAGCTACAGTATCTTTAAAAATAAAATTCATAAAGACTCTGCTAAAGGGTATCATTAAAATAAAAAAAGACGCTTCGGTTGAAGTGTCTTTTTCATGTATGATTTTCGATAAAGTGAAACTTTAATCCGTGGGGGCACCCCTACGGATTATTAGTTGAACCAATCGGGCATTTACGGGCAGTTAATCTTCCTCTTAACCTCTTTACTACAGCTGACTCTTGAAGTGGGAGTCTTACTGTCCGTTAATGCGGGATAAGATGTTATATTTCCAATCTAACAACTATAATACAGAAGAATCATTAACAGCTCACAGCTAAAGTGTAACATACAACAAACATGTTACTTTATGCAATTTTGCATTTTAAAATTATAACGTTGATTGAATAACTTGATCATACACATCATTATCCCTTACATCCGCCGTACTAATCCCGCTAAACGTTTGTACTTTCATTCCTGTATTTGATGATCCCGATCCATTGTAAGCTTTCGTCTTTTCAATCGGCTGTACGTTATATTTATCACCTACATTAATTGTTCCATTACAGTTTTCAATAATAACACCTTCCACAACTGCCGGCATTTTGTCACCCACTTTCATTTCTTTACTTTTATTTTATGAAAATCGCCTAGAAAAATAGCATGTTTCAATAAGAAAAAGCACTCAAATTGAGTGCTTTTTCTTTAAGCATAAAGACAAGTTTGGAGACAGTTGACTTCTTCAAAATTTTATTAGGGGTAATATTTTGAAAAAGAAAGCCTTTCATATGTAGGTTAACACCACTGGAATATATAGTAAATTGATAATATTTATACGGAAGATTGCTAATGTTTAGTATAGATAGTTTCCACTATACCAACAGTGAAAACTATCTATACTAATAACAAAAAGGCGCCTTCAAAAAGACACCTTTCAAAACAGACACTATAAAACAGAATTCTTTATTGTTATACGATTGTTAGATACAAAAAGTCGAGGGAAATGTTTGTATTAAATTCTGCTTTATAAAGTCTGTCTACAACTTATATTGTAATCCTCTTCATTTGAAAAAAAATATAATATGCACAATTGCATACAAAAAGAAAAGCACTCTACTGAGTGCCTTTTCAACCATTTTACTTTTAATATATCGCTTTGAATATATTGTAACATACGTATCTATATATTTTATTGAGAAAATTCAAAATCCTTTTTCTTTCATTTTCACTTATAAAATCATGTAATATAAAAGGTATGTCAAATTCTTATACAAATTGAGGTGTACTATATTTATGATGTATTTCGGAATTATTCCCCTTATATTATTTATTATTTTTCTTATCTCCTATTTAAAAGATCCGCGAAAAATAATAAACGGCTTTTTATTTAATGCCTTTATCTGTTCATTTCTATTATTTTGCGCTATAGCCTCATTTGAGTCTGGTAATAACGATTTACATTTCATCGTTATCATCCCCATGTTAGCACTACTTGTAATGATTCCTTTTGCTATAGTCGCTTTAATGTTTGGACTCTTTCTTAATGCAAAAATTTTAATGCAACGTGAAGGAAGACGCTTCACAAACTCTTTAACTTTAATTGCTGCTTTAGGGATTTTATTCTTTATAATGCTCCCTATCATAAATCCAGCAAATTTATTCTCAGAGCATTTTCAATTTATCTTTGCTGCTATCTCTCTTATAACTATGTATTTCTTTGTGCATTTATCTAACTTCTTAAGCGCATATTTTTTATACCAATTCAACAGACCAAGACGTAATCAAGATTTCATTATCGTTCTCGGTAGCGGCTTAATTAATGATAAAGTACCACCTTTACTTGCAAGCCGAATTAATAAAGCTATCGACTTTTATTGGAAACAAGCTGCTGTGAATACACCACCAACAATTATTTTCTCTGGCGGTCAAGGTCCAGATGAAGGACTTCCTGAAGCAGAAGCAATGCAAAATTACGCTGTTGAAAAAGGCATTCCGATTGAACATACAGTGCAAGAAAATCGCTCTGTAAACACATATCAAAATATGTTGTTCTCTAAAGAAATTATGGATTCTTTAAAGCCTGAAGGTAAATATAAAAGTATTTTTACCACAAATAATTTTCACCTTTTCCGCGCTGGTATATATGCAAGACAAGCTGGTCTTAACAGCCAAGGGATCGGATCAAAAACAGCCTTTTATTACTGGCCTAACGCAATGATCCGTGAATATGTTGCGATTGTCGTAATGGGACGTAAGCGCCATATGAAAATATGTGGAACTATTTTAGGTTTCGCTTTATTCCTAACAGCCCTTAGTTTTATTGTTTCTTAATAGCTATTAAATAAAAGGTCCCCTGAACGCTTTATACAAAGGGGGCCTTTTTTATATCTTTCAGTTCATCAGATTTAAATAAGTAACGCAACAGCATATAACACATTAATTATTCCAGAAACTAATCCAACAATAGCAAATATTTTACTCGTACCTGTCACTTTTTTGTTTAAACCCAATATAGAAAATACGATAGCTACACTACCAATAAGCCCCCATAAGTTTATAAACCAAGATATTAATCCAGTGATGAAACCAACTAAAGAAAAAACTTCTATACTACTATTAGAACTGCTATTTGGAAAACTTCCCTCTACCGTTTTATAGCTAAGACTCTCCCCGCACTGTCCGCAAAATTTATTGCCCTCGTTCGTTTCATTTCCACATTTCGTACAGTATCCCACAGAATCCCCTCCCTAAGGTTAGTGCCCCAAATGTATATATCCATACTATTCATTCTACTTTTTCATATTAAAATTATGACCACTCTCTACTCTTCTACAGTTGTATTTAAAATAATAATATGGTCATAATATTCCCTGCATACATCCATTAAAGGAGAAATTTTTCAAATTAAATGTTAAAATAAAATTTAGGTGTGAATTATGTAACAAACAAGAAACTAGTTTGAAACGAGGAAATTATATGGAGAAAATTATCAAAAACAAGCCCAATAAGCTAAAAATTGCTTCGAAAGCTTTGATGATTATTATTGGGGCATTTATCACAGCGTACGGATTAGAAGCAGTATTAATTCCAAATAACGTATCAGACGGTGGTGTGACTGGTTTAAGTATCGTTAGTTCAAGATTATTTGGATTGCCATTAGGAGCTCTAATCGCAGTTATTAACATTCCTTTCGTTTGGTTAGGATATAAGCAAATTGGTAAAAGCTTCGCGATTTATTCTATTATCGGAATTGCTTCATTAGCAATAGGTACCGTTGTCATGCACGGAATACCAGCTATTATTGAAGGCGATACATTATTAGTTACAGTTGTTGGTGGTATTATCATCGGTTTTGGTATGGGACTAGCATTACGTAACGGTGGCGCATTAGATGGAATCGATATGCTAGCTGTATTGCTCTCTCGTAAGTTACCATTTGGAACGAGTGACCTTATTTTATTCTTAAACATGTTCGTATTTATTTTCGTATCAACAGTATTCGGTCTTCAAGGAGCTATCCTCTCGGCAATTGCTTACTTTATCGCTTCGAAAGTGATTCATATTGTTGAAGTTGGTTTAAGTGGTTCGAAAGCATTTAAAATTATTACAAAAGAGCCTGAATTAATGGTAGAAACAATTCGCGATCGTTTAGGCAGAAGTGCAACATATAACGAAGTATACGGTGGTTATTCAAGAGAGAAATTCAAAGAAATTTCTTGCGTAATTAACCGTTTAGAAGAAAGTAAAATGAAAGAACTTATTAATGAAATCGATCCACACGCCTTTATTACAGTTTATGACGTAGCAGAAGTAAAAGGCGGTAATTTCAAGAAACGTGATATTCATTAATCGTTATGTAAAAGAGGGTATGCCAAATTTTGGCACACCCTCTTTTTATTATTAAGTTGCTATAGTTGTCAGTTTTTGTCGGTAAGTCGATATATTTCAATAATCGCTGATATATTTTGAGTTGTGGTCGATATATTCTAATACTCGCTGATATATTTTGAATTACGGTCGATATATTCTAATACTCGCTGATATATTTTTACTTTCCCCCCTTATGCCTAGATCGCACCATCTAAAAGGAATTAATCCCCAGAAAAAAAAGACCAAAAAGCAACTCACACTTTTCGGTCTCTCTACTATCTTCTCTTCGTAATTTTCCCTGAACCACCAACCCTTGTTTTCGGGGGTGATGTATTTCTTGGCGGAGTTTTAATAGAAGATTTCGGCTTCACATCTGATCCGCTTGAACCGCCTGGTGTTTTTGTAATTTTACCTTTGCTTCCAGTAGAAGGTGGAGGCGTCGTATTATTTCCTTTTTCAGTAATACTTCCCTTATCACCTACTGATGGTTTCGAATCTACATTATCGCCTCGCTTAATGATAGACCCTTTCCCTTCCTTCGTAATTGGAGGTGGGGTTTTCTTTTCTTCTTTCGTAGGTGGTCTCTCTGGAATAACTGGTTTATGATTTTGTCTGTCATTATATCCTCGATAATCACCGGGCGATGATTTTCTTGAACCGAATATATCGTTTAATATGCTACCCATAATATATCCTTGCAAGAAGGACGGTTGGTAATTTTGACGGACAAATTCTTCATTACTCACTTCAATTAACGTATCAGATGGTTTCTCTTTATCCTTTTGAAGGTTATACATTTTATCCGAATAAACGAGAAACATTTGATTTTCGTCTTCTTTAGATGCTTGTTTCGGTTTCCTTTCGGCTATAAGTTCCTTCGCGACTTCAGGAACTGACCGATTGGCGGCCCTATACACGTAAGATTCTTGTTTACCTTCCTTAGCAACAGATTCAAGTGGATAACGGTCTTGAATCGACTTTGTCTGCCCGCCTTGACAACCTGATAAGGCATAACCAGCAACAACAAGTAATGTAACGATAGCAAGTATAGGGATCACAAACGATTTAATCATGGTAAACAATCGGTTTGACATGATTACGCCCCCTTACGTTGCTCTTATAATTTGTACATCAGCAGGAATGATTGCTTCTCCCTCATACATCATTGTACGACCATTTTGCCATTCAATACGCAATAATTTTCGATTATCTGATTGGAATTCCCAGACGTACTGTTCCTCTGAAGCTGAGAATGGTGTTTTCCCCATCACAACAACACGTCCGGTATATTGTTCTTCCATATGGTACTCTGTATCATCCATTTCAATTGTCGTCGGAATTTCCTCAATTGAATCTAAGCGACCATCAATTGGTGTATATAATTTGTAATACGTATTTTCACGATCTTCAATTTTTAAATAACGAATGTCTTTCCCGTCTTGCAGTGTTAAAACAATTTCCTTGCGAGAATGCATACTCGTTTTCCCAGTTAATTCGTACATGACTAATGAAACTTCAATCATATCACCAGGAGCTAACGTTAAAAGACTCTTTTCCGGCTTCGGTGGCTCTGGGCTTTTCATTATATTTTTAATTCGTTTAAATAAACTCATGATCTACCCCTCCTTTTCTCTTTATAAACAAGCACCTAAAATAAGTGCACCAACAATATGTAATGATCCGGCTAACATCGCATGTGCAACGCTACCTTCTTTCGTACCTTCTTCTAAATCAAGACCAGACATTTTCTTTAATACGAATTCGATAAACATTTCTACCACTAATAAAATAACGAAAGAAACTGCTGATGCAAGAAGTGCTTGCCATAAATCATTTGCTTTCGTTATCGATTGAGATAAAATGTACCCTTGTGCAAATAATTTCATAATAAAACGAGTTGTTACAGCTGTATTTCCATTTTTGATTTCTTTTAAATCATTGTATTTTGTAAAAATCGAATCAACCCACATAATTGCAAATAAAAGTACTGCACTCGCTCCAGTCCATACAAGCATGGCAACTACATTCATCCATGTCATTGCAAAACCTCCTCTAAATATAAAGTGAAACTTTAATCAGTGGGGAGGTGTTCATTCCCCGCTGATTATTAGTTGAACCAATCGGGCATTTACGGGCAGTAGATCTCCCCCCACCTCTCTGCTTTCACAAAAAGTAGAGGTGGGAGTCTTACTACCCGTTAATGCGGGGTAATAGAAAACCGACATGAATTTGTTTAGACATGTCGGTTCATTTGTCTCTATTCTATATTATTTCTCATACTGCTTCATAATACGGGCTAATTCATCATCAACAGCAGAATTTTTGTTTAAGCTTGCGAATTCATCATCTAATGATTTTTCTTTCTTATAAACTTCACCGCTTGCTTCCGCTTCAGCCTCTAATTGAAGAGCTTTTTCTTCCATACGGCTTAAACCAGCTTTTGCTGAATTCGAATCAAATCCAGACATCGCCTGATTAATATTCTTCTGTGCTTTCGCTGCATTTACACGTGCTACAAGTGTTTCACGTTTATTTTTCAGCTCTGTTAATTGCTTGCGCATTTCTTCTAGCTTAAGACGCAGATTATCAGCAGCAGCTTTATTTTGCTCGTAGCTTGCTTTATACTCATTCATCTTTTGCTCTGCATTTTGTTTTTCTTCTAATGCACGACGCGCAAGATCTAAGTTATTAGCTTGAACAGCCATATGAGCTTGCTCTTCACGTTTTTTCACAAGTGCTTCTTGCTCTTCAAATAATATTTTGAATTTCTTCTCAAGCGCGATTTGAGCTGCTACACTTTTCTCAGCTTCTTGTACATCCGCTTGCATATCGCGTAAATATTGATCCGTCATCTTAACTGGATCTTCCGCTTTTTCAATTAATGAATATACATTCGACATTGTTAAATCTCTTAATCGTTTAAATACAGACATCTAAATTCCTCCTATGATATACCTCATATTTCAAATTCACTACTTGGAAAACTGAAAAATCTCCCTTTACAGTAAAGAATATTCATTTTTACAGCCTATGTGTTTATTATAACAAAACTAATATGTCCTTACATGTTATTTCCAAAATACATCCATTATAATATGACATTCTATATACAATATTGTATTTCTAATATATTCTCATTACCCCTCTTTGGAATTAACTTACTTTTGTGCAATTTCACTAAATTACATAAGTGTAATGTTACTGTAAGCTAACTCGATAGTTGCATTCCGATATTTCTTATACACTAATACCAGAAGCAACAAATAAGCTTCTTCACTTGTAAGCAATAATACAAAAATTGTATTTACTATAAAACATATAAAAGGAGAAATCATCATGAAAAAATTAGTAGGAATCGGATTAGCAGCAGCAATTTCATTCGGAGCATTATCAGGTTGTTCTTTATTAGGAGAGAAAGCGAACGGTTTTGTACTGTACGGCTCAGAAGAACAAGTTCAACAAATTACAGATAAAAACAAAAAAGAAGTGAAAGAAAAAGACTTCTATAAAATGAAAATGACAACATTAGATGGTAAAAAAGTTCTTGTAATGGATAAGAAAACTGGTGAAGAACTAATGAAAAAAGAGTTACTTAGCAAAGTTGATGAAAAAGACAACACGAAGCCACTTGATAAATTACCAGCTGTAACAACAGAACAAGGTGTATTATTTGCAAAAGAGAAAGTAGAAAATGCTACACTTGATGGAGCGAAATTAAAATATGAAGGCAACACAATTATCGGAAGTGGACGTGCATATACAGATATGTATGCGATTGTCGATGACGCAACTTACAGCAATGTAAAAGGTGATGAAAAATCTGTAGGTGTATTAAAATTTGATAAAGACCCGAGTAAAGAATTCCCTGGTTACAAAGGCGTAGAAGCTTCTCAACTTGTAAAAATTAAAAAGTAAAAAGTAAAACAAAAAAGCTTTGCGAAATTCGCAAAGCTTTTTTCTATTTATTATGAGCAATTTGCTCCATATCCGGGCTACAAGTTTGCGACTGACATGACTTATTTAAAGAACATGCCGCGCATTTTCCTTTTTTACTTCTCTTTACAAAATTAACTAACGTATATGCTGCATAACCAAAAATGATAGCTCCAATTATAATATTGACCATCATCACAATACATCTCCTTCTAGAATCCGAGTAGGGATCCAACTTGGTATATAATGAGCGTTAATACATAAGCAACTACGAGTGGATACACGACTGAGAAAATCGTCCATTTCGCTGATCCTGTTTCACGTTTAATAACAGCTACGGTCGCTAAACACGGAACATATAATAAAATAAAGAACATAAATGCATAAGCTGATAATGCTGTATAATGTGCTCCCATTACATTTCCAAGCACATCTTCTTTAACCGCATAAATAATTGCCATTGTAGAAACGACAACTTCTTTCGCTAAAAATCCTGTTAAAAGGGATGCCGCAGCTTGCCACGTTCCAAAGCCGAGCGGTGCAAATAATGGTGCGATAAATCCACCAATCATCGCTAAGTAGCTATCTCCCATATCAACGCCAAATCCTGATGGACCTGCATAATTTAATAACCAAATAACAACCGAACCACCAAAGATGAATGTACCAGCTTTACGAACAAATCCCTTTCCTTTCTCCCACGTGCTCAGCCATAACGTTTTCGCTTGTGGCACACGATAAGGCGGTAGTTCAATAACAAAAATAGATTTTTCCGCTTTTAAAATCGTAAGAGACATAATTTTTGTAACTAATAACGCAAGAACAATCCCTGCAACATATAAAGAAAATACAACAGTCGCCTGACTATGCGGGAAGAATACGCCCGCAAATAATGCATATACAGGTAATCGTGCTGAACAAGACATAAACGGTGTTACTAAAATTGTAAGTAAGCGCTCTTTCTCCTGTTCAATCGTTCTCGCTGCCATAATACCTGGAACGTTACATCCAAAACCGATAATCATCGGAATAAAAGCTTTTCCGTTTAAGCCGAAAAACTCCATAATTCTATCCATAACAACTGCAATTCGCGCCATATATCCTGAGTCTTCTAATAATGAAATGAAAAAGAATAGTGCAAAGATTTGTGGTACGAATACTAATACAGCACCAACACCGGCAATAATACCTTCTGTAACGAGTGCTTGAATAAAATCAGAAGCTCCAATACTTGTAAGTCCAGCCGTCACCCAATCCGTAAGCTGACCACCAAAAAACTCATCTAACATATCCGATAAAGGTGTACCAATCCACGTAAACGTAACCTGAAAAATAAAAAACATAACTGCTAAAAAGATTGGAAGTCCTAAAATTTTATGTGTAATTAATCTATCAATTTTTTCTGAAAAAGGAATTTTTCCTTCTTTCTCATGCTTCATAACATTTGTTTTTAACTTTTCAATATACGCTTCACGAGTTTTGTAAATGTGCTCTTCTAACGTACAATCAAGTTTTCCTTCTAAGCGAGATCGAATGGCTATGAGTTCCTTATAAATTGGTAATGCTTTCATTTCTTTTTCTACTACTTCGTTATTACTTAAAAATTGAAGAGCTAACCATCTCGGATGCTCGTAATTCACTGTCTCTAAAAGAGCAATTACTTCTCCAATTCCTTCATCCATTTGTACACCATATGAAATAAGGAATGGCTTTTTCTCTTTTTTGTCATTTTCTTTAAGAGTCGTAAGTAGTTCTTCACAACCTTTTCCACTTCTTGCAACGACAGGAACGACTGTTACACCTAATAGTTCTGATAATCGTTTTACATCAATGACAATTCCTCTTTGCTTCGCCACATCAACCATATTTAAACCAATTGAGACCGGCTTACCAAATTCAAGTAATTGCAACGTTAAATGCATATTTCTCTCAAATTGCGAAGAATCTACGATATTTAACATATGATTAAATTCTTCTGTTAATAGAAAGTTTGTTACAACACCTTCATCACGTGAAACTGGATTTAAATCATACACACCTGGTAAATCAATTAATGTTCCTTGTCTATCTTTTAATTTACCAACCTTTTTTTCTACTGTTACACCGCTCCAGTTTCCTACGTATTCATAAGAACCAGTAAGTGCATTAAATAATGATGTCTTCCCTGTATTCGGATTCCCTAGCAAAGCTACCTTATTCACGCTAATTCCACCTTTATCATTTTCGCGTCACAATGACGAATACTAATTAACTGTCCACGACACTCCAATGTACAAGGACCTTTGAACATCGCTTTCTGTTTCAAGCGAAGTTCGCTTCCTTCCGCAAGACCGAAAGCAGCTAGTCTACGCTTTAATAGCTGATCTAAAGACTGAATACTTTTTACTAACACTTTCTCTCCAATTTTAATATCTACTAAGCTCATAACCTTCCCCCTCAGAAGAGAATGATAATTATTTTCAAAAAAATTATACCACACCCAATTTCTCTTGTACTATACCCTTTTGCTTCATATTTATTAACATTTCGCTACAATTCTATTTCAATTATTGTCATACAGCATTTGTTTGCCATTCTCATCCATTTCGCTTACAATAAACAATAGCAAATAAAGAATCTCGTTATCACTGGGGGAGCCATGCCGCTGAGAGGGAACACTTCGTTCCGACCCTTCGAACCTGTTAGTTAATGCTAACGCAGGGATTGTGCAAACGTCCGAAATACATACCTCATTTTTATTTACGTATTTCGTATCCTCCTATGATATCTATTCTTTTTTGTACAACTTGGATTTAGGGGGAGACAACATGCGTAACACCAATTTACAAGCGATGATCGAATCTGCTATTCTTGCAGCCTTCGCCTTGGTCATCGATATTTTACCACTTTCAATCAAAATATCAGCAACAGGCGGTTCCATTTCATTTGCTATGATTCCTATTTTTATTATCGCATACCGCTGGGGCTTCAAAATGGCTTTCTTAGGAGGCTTAATTTGGGGATTATTACAAATTGTCGTAGGCGATGCCATTATCGTCACACCAATTCAAGTACTAATTGAATACTTCGTTGCTTTCGCATTCATTGGATTTGCTGGGTTATTCTATCGTCCAATTCAAAAAGCACTTTTAACTTCCAATAATAATAGCGAAGAGCAATCAAATTTAGGTAGCCGTAAAGACAAACCTTCATCAAAACAAAACCAAGGAAAGAAAGTAATTGGATACATTATCGTCGCTACTTTTATCGGTAGTCTAGCTCGTTACTTCTGTCACTTTATCGCTGGTATCATTTTCTGGGGACAATATGCACCAAAAGGCCAGTCGGCTTTCCTATATTCTTTAATATTTAACGGTAGTACAATGATTGGTTCCTATATTCTATGTACCGTTTTACTTATATTTTTATTTATCACTTCACCACGCTTATTCAAAAGCATCAGTGCTTATCAAATGAATACACAAAAAAAGGGCGCTTAATGAGCGCTCTTTTTTCATATCGTAATATTAATTAAAAATACAATAAATGCGCAAAAGAAAATAAATACCATTATACTTAGCCAATTGCTATGCACGGTTCATCGACTCCTTACATAACCTCATATTCTAAACAAATTATACTGATTAAAAATAAAGATTAGGTAAAGATAATATGAAAATAATTTAAAAAAACGTAGATCATATTTTCTACGCTTTTTTCGGTAAATAGAAATAAAATAACACACCATCTTCTGTATTTCCTGCCCCATATTCAGCATCATGTAGTTCTAAAATATTCTTTGAAATGGCAAGCCCAAGCCCCGTCCCACCTTGTGAACGCTGACGAGCTGTATCCACTCGATAAAAACGATCCCAAATTTTATCTAATTGTTCTTCTTCAATGTGAGTACCTTTATTTTCAATGCACACTTTTATACGATCCTTCTCATCTATTGTAGAAATAATAATATCTTCTTTATTTGGTGTATAACGTATGGCATTCGTAATGAAATTCACGATGACTTGTTCAATCCGGCCTTGATTTGCAATCACTTCAAATGAACATATATTTTTATGAATACGAAGCTCTTTTTTCTCTATTTCCACAGATAGATGTTCACATATGTCTTCAATTACTGTATCAATATAAAACGAAGCCTTTTTCATTTTATATGTACCAGATTCAAATTTAGCTAACTCAAGCATATCCAAAATTAACGTATCCATTTTGTCTACTTCTCTCTCCATCGCCTGAAAATAATAATCCTTTTTATGCTCAGCTACCCCGTCTTTTAAAATAGAAATACAGCTTTTCATAATACTTAGCGGTGTTTTTAATTCATGTGAAACACCAGAAATGAATTCTTTTCGCGTCTTTTCTAACTTTCTTTCCTTTTCAATATCTTCTTCTAACTGCCCAATATGCGAATGGAGTTTATTTGATAGCACATTAATATTTTTCGATAAATCTCCAATTTCATCTTTTGAAGTAATCGGTATTTTTTCTGTAAAATCTAATTGTGCTATTTTCTTCGTCGTATCATTTATTTTTAATAACGGTTTTGCAATTTGTTTTGAATAATAAAACGAAGCTAAAAAAATAAGAACGACTACAAATGCAATGATATAGATGTAATAATCTTGCACCATTTGTACAGCTTCATCTACGGGCTGTAAAGAAGCCATCGCATAAATATATGTTACTGATCCATCTTTTTCTTTTATTGGTTTCATTAATAATTTATATTTTATATCATTCTTTTCATGGTCCATTGTCTTTGTTGAATACTCTATTTGATTACTCTCTTTTAGTAATACATCCGTTTGAAATTCTTTTATACTATCCAAAAATAAAGAGTTTTTATAAATTGGATTTACGGGGCCTTTTACATCTGGAAACTGTACTTTCGTAACACGCCCTCCTATGTAAACATCTGGTTCTTGGGCAGCTTGCTCCTGAACGGCTGGCCTCTTCTCCTTAACAACTTGTTCCCCGGTTGCTTTCTTTTTCTCCTCATATAATTTTCTCATTTTCTCATTAAATGCTTTTTCTAGCGGTTTATTAGATCCGCTTAAATTCTGTTTAGATAAAGAAAAAGAGAATGGAATAAAACTATCTTCTTTTCTCACTCCAGAAAAATAAATTTCTTGCCCTAAAAAATGCTCTGATAATTTATTATCAATCTCCTCTATATTGACGAGATTACCTAAGGGAATTTTGAATATTTGTTGTCCAAAGCTCTTTTGTTGCCTACGATCTATCGTTACTTCAAAATAAAAATCATCTGCATGTTTTAAATTCCCGTTCTTATCTAATGTCGTAATCCACGTATTATTTTCTCTTAAAAAGTCTTGCTCTAGTTTCTGAATTTCTTCTGCATTTCCTGCATGATTTAAATAGTTCTTCCCAAAGGAATTTAAATTCACTTTAATATCTTCCACTTTTCGATTCGCATAATATTGTTTAAAAAATATCGTTTGTCCAATAAATATCGTCGCTAAAATCAACATGCACAATGCTGTTGTAAGAGTAAATAATTTTAGTACAATTCCTTTCCTCATACATTGCCCTCAAATTTATAACCTGTGCGTACTACAGTTGTAATGTACTTTGCTTTCTCTCCTAATTTATTTCTTAAATTACGAATATGACTATTAACCGTTCGATCATCACCAGCAAATTCATATCCCCAAATTCTTGAAATGAGTTGTTCTCTCGTTAAAACGATTCCTTGATTTTTCATGAAATACGCTAATATTTCAAATTCTGTATGCGTTAAATTAATATCAGTTCGATTTACCGTAACAGTGCGCGACGGAAAATGAACGTGAATATCGTGGATCGATAATGTATCATCTTCATTCTCTAAAAGTTGCTTTGTCACTTTTCTGCTTTCTAACAACCTTTTCGCTCTTGCTAATAAGATTGGCGGACTATACGGCTTCGTCACATAGTCATTTGCCCCAAGTTCAAAACCAAGTAACGTATCGTCTTCATCTACGCGCGCCGTTAGCATAATAATAGGTACCTCGGACGTCTTTCGAATCCTTCGGCAAACAGACCATCCATCGAGTTCTGGCAACATAATATCTAAAATAACTAAATCAACCTCTTCTTCTTCAAATACAACTAAAGCCTCTTTCCCGTCCCTCGCTTCAAACACTACATATTGCTCACTTAAAAAATAATCTTTTAATATTTCACGTAATATGTCTTCATCTTCAACAATTAAAATGTTTTTTGACATAACTGATATATCCCCCTCCCGTTTTCAGAAACTATAATTTCACTTTGAATAACTGCCAGTTAACGTCGCCTCGATAATATATCTATCTGGTGCATCCCCTATATAATCAAATGGGTAACAAGTTGTCAGTGTTAATATCGGTTCTTTTTTTTTTATAATAACAGTACGATCATCCGCATGAGTAATCCATGTCTTTTGAATTTCATATGTGTACGTTTTATTATCATACTCTAAAACAAGAGTATCCTTTTCTTTCAACTCTCCTAAATCTGTAAATACAGTATCTCGATGTCCACTCAGTACAGTATGTCCTCCTCCAGATGGGGTTGTCGTTAAATCACTAACAAACATACCAACTCCTTTTTTCAAAGTCGTATCATCCGCTCCCCAATATATAGAAAACTTCTTCTTTATTTTCGGTATGTTTAACATCGCTACCTTTTCACCTTCTTTATGTTCTGTTTGAGAAGAAGGTATTTGAGAAGTTACAGGTGTTTCATGAGAAAGTTGAGTATCTTGTATATTTTTAAGGCTCTTTATTTCTTCTTTCGTTAATTCTTGAGCAGAGCTTTTTCCTTTATACCATTCCACAGCGTAATAGGATCCCATGAATAGCCCAATAGCCATCAATATGATACCGATATAATTGAGTAACTTCATTCTTCATCCCTCCATGCCAAAAATGGTAGGAGTAACCTACCATTTTTAATATATGAAATTATCCCATTCTTTATAGGAAAATATTTTATTTACACTTTAACCTTATTGCGACGATTCAAACCAAATAATGTACCTATCGCTACAAGACATGCACTTAATCCCATCATTGCTACATTATTTGATGCTGTGTTTGGTAATTTTTCACCTTGTACAACTGGCTTTGCTTCTTCTTTTTTAGCTACTTCATTCTTTTGCTCAACTTTTATCGCTGCTTCTTTTTTTGCTATATCATTTTTTAACTGTTCTTGCGCTATTCTCTTTTTGTCTTCTTCACTCTTTTTCTCAGCTTTTATTGCTTCCTCTTTTTTAGCCATATCATTTTTTTCTTGTACTTGTGCCGCTTGTTTTTTCTCTATTTCATTTTTTTGCTGTTCCTTAATTGCTTCTTCTTTTTTAGCTTTATCTTGTTGTACTTGCGCTTCTTCTTCCTTTGTTACTGTTCCAGTATCCGCACTCGCTACTGAAGAATATCCTACTGTTAAAAGTGCCATTGCACAAATTGGTAATAGTCTCTTTTTCATCTTCATTCTCTCCTTATATTTTATTCACATCAACTCGCATCGGATGTATTACTAGAATAAGCAAGAGATATAAATATAAGATGCAGATGAAATATATTTCATTTAAAGATTTCATTGTAGAAAAAGAAAAAAACATCGCAATATGTACGATGTTTTTTCGGGTGTGTGTCTCAATATTCACATGTTACTTTCGCGTGATTTGGAAGTAGAATGGGCCGGAGCGATAACTAATTGTCTCGGCTCAGTTTTCTTGAAGTGATTTTTGACGTTACACTTACGACGTTGAACAACCCACGCTTTAATAGGGTTTGTTAAAATAATCTTTTGCTCTTCGTTAGGGGCCTCTTCTTCAAACCTACAACTTTCGCTCCATTTATTCCATTTCATTGTAAATTTAGAAGAAGAATGATCATCTTCACGATCAAACAAGTGCAAAAAATCCATTTTTCCATCTAGCATTACGGTGTTACTAGTCGCTAAAAAAGAAAAGGTCGTCCAACGTTTCTCCATGCCCTCCTACTCCTTTTTCACATATAGAGTGCCTAAAACTTAATTTACCTAAAATATGCTTGCCTTTTACCTTACACCCATAGTTTATCCAAAATGCTATTATGCAACTATCGATTTGCCTTACAACTACCTTACATTTTTGTAAGAAACAAAAAAACCTTCACTCTATATAATGAAGGTTTCTTACTTGTTATCTATATGATCTCTCATATCATCAAGTCCAGCTTCTTTTAGCTGCGACATCATACCGTGCGAAATTGCTCCTAACACTAAAGTCATTCCAATTAATGAAATACGAATCGCAGGTACATCAATTACGTAAGCCAACAGGCCAAGAACAATTGTTAAAAGTAATGCTTTTATAAATGTTACACTTGTGTACTGTTTCTTCTTCATCATATTCACCCTTTATGGAAGCGTTTTCTTAATATACTTAGTATATCATATCATCAGATGATTTTGTCGTTGTCTTTGTAAAAAATTACTATCTTCTTTGACTTTTTCTATTCTATCCTTTACAGTCGAAATGTTCGCAAGTTTTACACTGTAGGAGGATTACAATGAATATTGAAATAAAAGACACTTTAATTTCTGAAGAACAATTACAAGCAAAAGTGAAAGAATTAGCACTTCAAATCGAACGTGACTTTGAGGGAGAAGAAATCGTAGTTATCGCAGTATTAAAAGGTTCATTCGTATTTGCTGCTGATTTAATTCGTCACATTAAAAACGATGTAACAATTGACTTCATTTCTGCATCTAGTTACGGAAATCAAACAGAAACGACAGGAAAAGTGAAACTCCTAAAAGATATCGACGTAAACATTACTGGAAAAAACGTAATTGTTGTAGAAGATATTATCGATTCTGGTTTAACACTTCATTTCTTAAAAGACCACTTCTTTATGCATAAACCAAAGGCACTCAAGTTCTGTACATTACTTGATAAACCAGAACGCCGTAAAGTGGACTTAAAAGCTGAATATGTTGGCTTCCAAATTCCAGACGAATTTATCGTTGGCTACGGTATCGACTGTGCTGAGAAATATCGTAACTTACCATTTATCGCTTCAGTTGTAACGGAGTAATATAATAAAATAAGCTTCCATCAATTACTGATGGAAGTTTATTTTCTATCACGATTCGTAAAAGACAAAGGGAGAGAATAAAAATGACAAAGACAAAATTTGAAAAAGTACTCCTCATCGTAAATCCGAAAGCTGGTCAAGGTGACTTACATACAAATTTAACAAAAATCGTACCACCTCTTGCCGCAGCTTTTCCTGATCTACATATCCTTCATACGAAAAAACAAGGTGATGCAACAAAATATTGCCAAGAGTTTGCTAGTAAAGTAGATTTAATTATCGTCTTTGGTGGTGATGGAACAGTATTTGAATGCACAAATGGCTTAGCACCTCTCGAAACTAGACCTACACTTGCAATTATTCCAGGTGGAACTTGCAATGACTTCTCTCGCACACTTGGTGTTCCGCAAAACATTGCAGAAGCGGCAAAACTTATTACAAAAGAACATATAAAACCAGTTGACGTTGCAAAAGCAAACGGACAACATTTCTTAAACTTCTGGGGCATTGGACTCGTATCTGAAGTATCAAACAATATTGATGCAGAAGAAAAAGCAAAGCTTGGTAAAATCGGTTACTATTTAAGCACAATTCGAACTGTCAAAAATGCTGAAACATTCCCAGTAAAAATCACTTACGATGGACAAGTATATGAAGACGAAGCTGTCCTAGTTATGGTTGGAAACGGTGAATATCTTGGTGGTATTCCATCCTTTATTCCAAACGTAAAATGTGATGACGGAACACTTGATATTTTCGTAGTCAAATCAACAGGGATTCAAGCATTTAAAGATTACATCGGAAAGAAATTATTTGAAGACTCAAATGAAAATGACATCTTCCACGTAAAAGCGAAATCCATTCATATCGAAACAGAGGAAGAAAAAGAAGTAGATACAGATGGAGAAAGTTCGCTTCATACACCTTGTCACATTGAATTATTACCAGGACACTTTACGATGATTTATAATCCTGCGATTGTGTAATAAAAAAACGAGTGCTAGCACTCGTTTTTTTCTCTTCTAATCTAATTATGTCGTTGAATCATTTCTTGTATTTCTTTAACTCTCTCTAAAGTAATTCCATTTCTTTGTTCGATCGCTAAAGGATGCTCGGTTGGCTCTAATTCAACATACGGTGCCGTTCCAACTTCTCTTATATGTACATTTGTTTTTAAATTTAATGTTTCTGGATAAAATGGTATTTCTACAGATAACCAACCAAAATAAGGATCACTATTTTCTCGGCCTCTCTCATCCCACTTTTCTAATACTTCATCATAACTTTCTTTACTAAGCGATACCCACACAGTCCATATGAAATTTTCGTGGTAATCAATGATAGGAATCTCTAAACAACCTCTAATAAAGTAATGTTCATCGTCCATTACGCAAAGTTCTGATGTTAAATGGAAGCGTCCCTCTCTTTCATGGGGCGCTACCTCGTAATAATAATATGGTGCTTCACTTCCGTAGCATAGAGGTAGTGTAAAACGATTCATCTGTACTTTTTCTCCGGATTTCCTTCTTCTTTTCATTTATTATTCTTTCTCCTATCCTTTTCAGTCACAATCAAACTCTACCCAATTTCTCCAATGCGTATTAGAATCCTTCTTCACAATAATACGTGGATCTTTCTTCTCTATTGCAGCGGCTACTGATTGGAAGAATTCATTTTCACTTACTTTTTCGTCTTCAATATGTTTCCATTCTTCCGTTTCATACGCTACTTCCCAATCGCCTTCTAAACCGAACTCTTCTAAAATCTCTTCTTTACTCCACCATAATAATGTTCTAACTTCTTCATTAGTAGCAAGCATACGCATGAAGTATGTTGGATAATGCTCTGCCGTTTGTACTTCTATTCCATTATCCACATACTCTTCTTCTGTAAATTCATATTCAAAATGATGCTCACGTACTTTTAAACTGCCGTTATAAATATTCGGTATAAATTCACCTTCATCATCAAACAACTCATAATCGCCATCATTTAATTGTAAAATGCAATCATCACCCATTGAATGAGTAATTCTATCGCCATATACTTGAATATCATTACATACACCTAATGAACCTACACCAACAAGTTGAAACACCATTAACCAATCCTTAGTATCTTTAAAGAAAAGAGAGAATTTCACTTGCGAAATATCCATATATTCATTATCAAATGCAGGAAATTCATAGTTACTTTGCTTTTTATCTAATAGTTTTAAAATATCTTTTTGCATATGTATCATCTTCACCTCGATATAAACAAAGATATTTTTTTAATTTCACTAGAGTATAACATAACCATACTTACCTGTGACATTCTAATAACACTACTAAAAAATAGAGGAATGGCTTGTTTGCATACTCTAGTTCTTTTTATGTACAATGAAGGAAAGAAGCACCTTCATATAAGGGAGAGGACAAACTTTGTTCAACCAGCAGTTAGTTAATTTACGCATTGATTTTGCATTTAAACAATTGTTTGGTACGAATGGTAGCGAAGATATTCTAATTGCATTTTTAAATGCTATGTTACAAGAGTCTTTAGAGTCGCCCATTGCTTCTCTACAACTAGAAGATCCACATTTACACAGGGAATATGAAGAGGATAAGTTATCTATTTTAGACATTTCAGCGACATTAGACACAGGAACAAAAGTCAATGTAGAAATACAACTCAATAATAATCACGATATGGTTAAACGCAGTTTATATTATTGGGGAAGACTATACACATCTCAACTACAAAAAGGGATGCCCTACAGTGCACTTCACAAAACCATCACCATAAACTTACTAAACTTCGTAATGTTTTCGGAACACCCAGCCTTCCATACAACGAGCATATTATGGAATACACAACAACAAAAACTCCTAAGTGAAGACATAGAAATCCACATTATAGAAATTCCAAAGTTAACTGAACAATGGCATGAAGAAAAAGTAAATCCGTGGAAAGATCCATTTGTTCGTTGGCTTTTATTGCTTTCAGCAAATGAGGATGAGCACTTAACTAAACTATTGGAGGATATTGCTATGAACCAAGATCCTATTTTACAAAAAGCGATCAATAAATGGGAACGTATGAGTCAAGATTCTTCTTTCCGGCAAGCCTATGACGCAAGGGAGAAAGTTTTAATGGATGAAGCAGCAAAATTCGCCCATGCAGAGACAGAAGGAATAAAAAGAGGAATGGAACAAGGAATTAAAAAAGGGCTTGAAAAAGGCATTGAACAGGGCATTGAACAGGGCATTGAACAAGGCATTGAACAAGGCATTGAACAAGGCATTGAACAAGGTCGAAAAGAAGGAGTTCAACAGGGGAAAATTCAAATGATTAAAAATATGTATGATCTTGGTATACCACTTGAAACGATTGCTAAGGCAAGTAAATTAAGTTTGCATGAGATTGAGCATATTTTAGGACATAAATAGTCATAAAAAAAGAGCTTGAATAGTTTCAAGCTCTTTTTTATCAACTCTCCTCAATATCATCCAATTGAGTCTTATAACATTCATCACACTCTGGCCTAGTAGGAAGAATCCCTCTTTCATCAGGTAATAAAACCCTCAAAACTTCTCGATCCATCTCTACAAAAGACTTCATAATAATGGAATATCCTTCAATAATATTCGTATACTCAATCCCTTGTTCAAACTTTTTTCCTCTCTTTATTTCTTCTATTATGGTACAAAAAACACTATGCGCGACTTCAGGATCCATATTTAATGCTATTTGTAAATCTTGATGATTAAAGTTATCTCTTAGACCATGCGTATGATAATTAGCATGGATGCCATCAATATCTTCTGCTAATATGCTATGCATGTACCATCCATACTCTTGTAGCATATTTTCTTCCCATTCATCTGCATCCTCTTCTAAATCTTCATCAAACAAATTCGGATCATACCACACGTCCTCGTAATCTCCAGCAATTAAAAATCTCCAACCAGGTGGTAACCCTAAATACTTCTTTATTTCAGGTGCCCATTCATCAATATGTTGAACGTGTAAAGGAAGAAAGAAATCTTCTTCTGTCCCCATTTCTTCACCAGCCCAAATGTACCAACCTGTCGTTCCGTTTTCTATAGGCATTCGTAACCCATTAATTGGAACGGTACTACTTTTCACATTTTGCGCTATCCCTAACTTAAAGTTATCTGGTGATTCTACATACTCCGCCCCATATTTTTCACATATGCGTAGTTGCTCTTTTATGTATTTCTTCATCCTCTTAGCATACTCCTCAATTTTTGAAATATAGATTTCTTTGACGAAGCACTCTCTAACTTCCATGCCCCACATGGATTATAAAATGGATCCTCTTGTTCATAACGTTCATCTATATAATGAGATAAAAGATACACTGGAGCATCTTCTGTGAAACTAATTGTATCTCCATCTTTCAAATTAGGTTTTTCCAATATATTATGTAGGTTAAAATCATTTAATAAATCTACAGCTACTTCCGGATCTATCCCTCCGTCTAAAACAACGTCTGGTAGATTAAATGCTTGCATTCCACATGAATAGTAACCGTCCTCTTCATCTCCGACTAAAGTTACAAGGTGCGAATACATCGGGAATATTTCCTTATTCTCTGCAAGCTCTTGCCATTCTTCTTTCGAATAAGCCACACCTGCTGTTTCAACTTTTAAAGCAAGTCCACCTGCATTTAAAAGTTCCATTCCTACATCAATTACTTCTTGTAATCTCTCTGTATCGTCAACTTTTGCAATAACATACACTGTATAAGTATGCTTCTCCAACTCCTGAAGCAATTCTTCATCAAAACGCTCACCACCTGCATAGAAGAAAGCCTCTCTCAAAGAAGGGTCTTGTTCATATATATCAATTTCAAAGCCAATCTCTTTCTCCTTATGGTGCATAACATTTCCCGCTAATATATAGTTACTTTTACTCACAACTTCTTGTATTAATTCTGTTCTATCTTTCCATAAACCAGGTACTCCAATAACGATTTGTGTCTCCATCATATGCACTCCACTTCTCATCTATTTTCAATCTATTCTTTCAATCTTCCAAACTAAATTAGCTGGGATATCTTTCTCTAAAAAGGTTAACATCCATACAGTTTTTCCTTTATCGTTCATCAGCAGTACTTTATGGTTTAACTTCCAAGCCACTTCACTAACATGATGAAACATCTTATACATATCTTCTTTGATAAGCTTTTCCTTTTTGATTAACCGCCTCGTTCTATACTCTCTTATTTCTAAGTACACGTCAGCATAAGCCACTTCATGCTGACATGTTATACTGCATACGTATTTTTTATTCGGACTACTCTTTTTTATATATACGAACTCGTTTCTATAATTCAATTCTAGTATCTTATTCTTCACTTTTTCTAACTCTTCTATATCCCAATCATATTTCACAGCTAAACGTTTCATTTCAACATGAACGATTTGAAGGGCTAATTCTTTTTTCTCTCTATCTGATAAATATGGAAAAGCCTTCACACTCTCATACTCCACAAAAACATTCATATATTCAGGGAAAATTCTATATTTCTTCTCCCACTCATCGAGTAATGAAATATCATCCACACAATGAATCAAAATCGCTTTCTCATAATCCATTCTTAACTTTGGCATATGTCGACAATATAAAGAAGTAATACTGCTCGTCTCTTTACCAAAAGAGATGTCTTCATCGTAGTTGCTTGTAGATGTTAACTGTAATGCCTCTATGTTTCTGGTATGCTCTTTTACTTTTAGAAAACTCAATTGTATATCTCTTATAACCGGCATTTGCTCTCTCCTCTTCGCAATACAACTATGAAATATCTTTGTTAATACGCCTTAATCAATTTCAAGCCAGCCCATTCCCATAGAAAGAAATAACAGTCCGATTACCAAAAAGAGACCCCCAGTTAAAAAATAGAATGGCGCTCCGTACAATGGATCACTAAATAACTCTATCAAATTTCCAGCTACTACTTTCCATTTCTCTCTCTTTGAATTTTTTTCTTTTAATTCTTTTATAAATCGATAAATACTGAAACTGATTAAAGTGATACCAATTAATAGACATCCTGCTATGATAAGAATTTCCAAATGTAACACTCCATTTAAATACCATCTTCATTTACACCTCATTTTAACTAAAAAAAGCGAAAGAGAACATAATTTTGAAGTGACCCCTAAAAGTTAGACACGGTTATTTCATTAGGCAGCTTGATAAAA